>JBFFZT010000251.1:0-4094 GCA_041568535.1 Burkholderiales bacterium
CCTTCCGCATCGGGCGCGAGCTCGGCGTGCCGGTGGTGGTGTCGCACCACAAGGTGATGGGGAAGAAGAACCACGGACGCTCGGCGGAAACGCTGCCGCTGATCGAAGCGCGCATGCGCGAGCAGGCGATCGGGCTCGACTGCTACCCGTACTGCGCGTCCTCGACCATCCTGACGGCAAGCCGCGTCGGCGCCGCGACGCGCGTGCTCGTGACCTGGTCGACGCCGCACCCCGAGTTCGCCGGCATGGAGCTCGCCGAGATCGAGCAGCGGATGGGACTGGGCACTGAGGAAACGGTCGCGCGGCTGCGGCCCGCGGGGGCGATCTACTTCGCCATGGACGAGAATGACGTGC
The DNA here is from genome assembly GCA_041568535.1 of Burkholderiales bacterium. GTDB lineage: Bacteria > Pseudomonadota > Gammaproteobacteria > Burkholderiales > SG8-39 > JAABQT01. The sequence goes on from JBFFZT010000251.1 coordinate 355, forward strand.
AGCGCATCCTCGCCTTCGACAACACCATGGTCGGCTCCGACGGCCTGCCGCACGACGCCGCGCCCCATCCGCGCCTGTGGGGCACGTTCCCGCGCGTGCTCGGGCACTACGCGCGCGGCCTGAACCTGTTTGCGCTCGAGACTGCGGTGTACAAGATGACCGGCCTCACGGCGAAGACCTTCGGGCTGAAGGATCGCGGCGTGCTGAAGGAAGGCTATGCGGCCGACGTCACGATCTTCGACGCCGGAACCGTGGACGAGGCTGCGAGCTTCGCGCGCCCGATCCAGCCCGCGAAGGGCATCGATGCGGTGATCGTCAACGGCGAGGTCGTCTGGCGCGAGGGCAAGAGCACCGGCGCGCGGCCGGGGCGGGTGCTCGCGCGGGCGTGAGCGCCACGGCGGTGAATTCCGCGCCGCGCGCCCGGTTCTGCAGTCGGCGCGGGGGCTAGTTCCCGCCGAGCAGCGCGGCCATCAGGAACAGCACCGCCAGCGCCTGCCAGGCCGTGCGCTTGAACATGAACCGGTGGCTTTGCCCCTGGTCGGCTTTCCCGCCATGCGCCATCGATACGATGCCCTGATACAGGGAGAAAGCCGCCAGTCCTGCCGCGACGAAGACAAACAGCGTCATTGCATCCATAGCCCACCTCCTGTTGCACCGGGTTCGCCGAAGCGCGCGCGCGGCGCGCCCTCGATCAGCCGCATGAACTCGTCGCGCGTCACGTGCACGACGTGCTGGTGGTCGCCCGCCTCGAAGAACACGTCCGGCTGCTCGGCGAGCGTCTCCTCGACGATCATCGGCAGGCCGTAGGCCGCGCCGAGCGGCGGCACCGCGCCGAGGGCGCAGTCGGCAAACAGGTCCTTCAGCTCCGTTTCGCTCGCCAGCTCGAGCGGGTCGCGCCGCAGGGCCGCGCCGAGCTGCGACATGGCCACATGATGATTCGCCGGCAGCACCGCCATCACGTAGCCGGCCTGATCCTTGACGACGACCGCCTTGGCGACGCGTGAGCCCGGCACGTGCGTCGCCTGCGCGGTGCTGATGCTGCTGATGGTGGGCGCGTGGGCGATGACTTCGTACGAAACATGCTGCGCCGCAAGATAATTCTGAAGGCTGGGTGCGATGTTCATGACCACCTCCGCGTAATCCCAACCATTGCTATACCAATCAGCGCATCGGGTCTTGATGTACGTCAACGAACCCTGCCGGCGGGCGCCTAAAGGAAGGCCTCTGCGCGTTTGAGGAGGTCTTCGATGCCGGGCTCGTCCGGATCGCGCGGCTTGCCGGGATGGATGATGGCAACCTGACAGCTTTCGGCGGCTTCGACGAGCTGGCGATAGGTGCCGGCGCCCGCGTCGACGATGCGCGCCTGCTTGTTGGCGTCGTAGGCGAACATCTTATTGTTGATCTGGATGCACTCGTCGCAGCTCGAGCAGCGCGGCGTCTCGATGTAGGGCTCGTCGGCCGGGCGCGCCGGCTCCGTTTCGGCGGGCGCGGCCGTGGCAGTCGCGACGGCGGGTGCCGCCATTTCGGGCGCTGGCTGGGGCGGCGGCGCGGCGGCGGCGTGCGCTTGTTCCCGCTTCTCGCGCTCGCGCGCGAGCAGCCTCTCGGCGTGCGAGTTGCGGATGCCGCCGAGCTCCTGCAGGTTGCGCCAGGCCTCGGCGCAGCGGCGCGCTTCGCGCAGCAGCCGGTCATCGACGATCGCCTGGTGCACGAAGTTTGCGTCGTCGACCAGCAGCAGGCTGGGGAGCTTGTCGGGCACCCCGCCGGCCGCGCGCTGCACGCACTCGGCGGCCGGCGCGAGCGCAGCGCCGCGGCTGGCCTTCGGCACCAGGCTGAAGTGCCCGGCGTAGCGCGTGTCGCAGGCGGCGAAATCCATCAGCGTGAACGCGACCTGCTGCGCAACTCTCTGGTGCTCGGCGTCCTCGTATGCGAGCTCGTGCAGCGGCCACTCGCGCTCGGCCTGCGGATTGGCATCGAGCGCGAAGCGCGACGCCCAGTCCGGTCCCGCGGCGGGATCGTAGACGAAGGACGGAAATGCCCGCGACTCCGTCGCCGCCGCTGCGACGAGGTAGGGCGGCAGGGCCGAGGCGCCCCCGTTCGCCCCCGAGAAGACGCTGACCAGTGCCGCGCCGGGGTAACGCATCGCTTGCAGCAAACGCTCGCGCAGCACGACGAGCTGCGCAGCGCTCGCCTGCAGGACGTAGACGTCGTTCAGCCCGAGCGCCATGCTGGCGAACTGCCGGCTGCGCGCGCCGACGGCGAGGCGGCCGGTGCGGTGCAGCGGCTCGCCCAGGAGATCGTCGCTTTGCAGCAGGATCTTGATCGGCAGGCCGCCGGCCAGGATCTCCAGCAGCGCATCCTGCTCGGCCGCGCGCACCTCGCGTTCGTTCACGCACACCAGGTAGTCGGGGAACAGCGCCAGGTCGCGCAGGTCGAGCCCGCCGCCGACGAGCCGCTCGAACATCGCATCGTGCCGCAGGGCGCTGAATTCGCCCTCGATCTCGAGCTCGGCGAGGGTGATCGCCTTCGCCAGGCGCATCATGTCGGGCTCGCGCTCCCGGAACGCGCGCAGGGCGGCGGCGCAGGAGTCGAAGCGGAATTCGAGCGGCTCGGTGCCGGGAGCGGCGTAGAAGCGCTGCGCGCGCAGCGTGTCCAGCGTGGCGGCGATGCGGCCGCGGCGGCTGTCGCTGAGTGCGCCCCGGACCGACACCGGCGCCAGCAACCGCGACATCGCCTCGAAATCGAACGCGGGGCCGTGAATGCTGCCGAACGACGCTTGCAGGCTCGCCGCGCTGCGCCCCTCCGGGGAGCGCGCGAAATCCGCGCGCAACATGTCCGCGAGCTTCAGTATCAGGCGCTCGATGTGGCGGCGGAACGCGGCCGCCTTCTTGTCCTGCGCCGCGCGCCAGGCGTGCGCGATCAGCCGCGCGGGCAGCGCCGCGCTGCAATCGAGCAGCTCGCCGTCCGTCTTTTCCAGTGCCGCGTGCAGTCGGCCGAAACTGCCGGCAGCAGCGGGGGCCGCCGCCGCCAGGCGGCGCCCGGCCTCGCGCGCGAGCACCGCGAGCGACCCGCCCGCGCCGGCGGCTGCCATGGCGCGCAGCTCGCGCTCCAGTCGCAGTCCCGGCGCACCGAGCTCCTCGGCCTCCCCCGCGGCGCCCGCCGCCGCCTCGATCGCGCGATCGATGAGCGCGGACAGCGGCTCGAACACGCGTTCGTCCGTGGTGTCGGCGCGCAGCACCAGCGGAAAGTCGTAGCGCAGCGGGGTGAGATCGCGGTACGCGGCGAGCAGTGCAGGGCGCAATCCCGCCTGCGTCGGTGTATCGGGCGCCGCGCTCGCGCTGTGGCGGCCGGTCAGCTGCGAGGAGGCGTCGGGATGGAGTTCCACGTGCATACGGGGCGGCCTACTGGGGCCACACGGTGAACTTGTCGAACTCCGCCTCGAGGCCCTTGCGCACGTACTCGGCGGTGCGCAGCTCGCGGCTCGCCTTCAGCTCCTCGTAACACGGGACGCTCGGGTTGCGGTACAGGATGCCGACCGGGATCAGGTCGGTGTTGGACGCGATCTCGCGCGCCCGGTCGAGATCCGCGGGATCGTGCTGCAGCTGGTTGCGGTGCACCTTGGCGAGGCCGTCGCTCATCTGCATGCCGCGCTCGTGGCGCAGCATCAGGATGCGCTGCGGATCGTGCAGCCAGGGGTCCCAGATCTGCGGCAGCCATTCCGGACAGCGCTGCACGATGCGCAC
>JBFFZT010000252.1:0-4012 GCA_041568535.1 Burkholderiales bacterium
CCCTCGAGCATCTGCGGCACGAGCTCCAGCGCGCGCGCGATGGCGCCCTCGATCGCCTCACGCTCCTCGGCGGGCGGCTTCTCCAGCACGTAGTCGGCGCCCGAGTCGCCGTTCGGGCGGCCGACGCCGATCCTCAGGCGCCAGTAGTCGTGCGTGCCGAGGCGCTGCGAGATGTCCTTCAGGCCGTTGTGCCCGGCGATACCGCCGCCCTGCTTGAGGCGGGCGGTGCCCGGCGCGAAGTCGAGCTCGTCGTGCACCACCAGGATCTCCTCGGGCGGGATCTTGAAGAACCCGGCGAGCATCTGCACCGCGCGCCCCGAGGCGTTCATGAAGGTCTGCGGCAGCACCAGCCACAGGCCGCCGTCCTTGCCGACCAGCGCCTGGTAGTGATTGTCCTTCTTGAGCGTGATGCCGCGCGCAAGGGCGAGCCGCTCCACGAGCCAGAACCCCGCGTTGTGCCGGGTACGCTCGTACTCCTTGCCCGGGTTGCCCAGGCCGACGATGAGGCGGATCTTGGACAGCGGCTACTTCTTTTCTTTCTTGTCCGCGGCGGGCTTCTCCGCAGGCTTCGCCTTGTCGGGCGCGGCACCGGCCTTCGCCTTGTCCCCGGCGGCGGCCTCCTCGCCCTTCTCGCCCGGCGCGGCCTGCTCGGTCGTGGGCACTTCGCCCGCGGCCGGCAGGGCCTCGGCGGCGACTTCCTCCTCCTCGGTGACCAGCGCCGGCAGCGTGCAGGTCGCGACCACCGGATCGTCGTCCTTGTGCAGCAGCGCTTCCACCCCTTTCGGCAGCTTGAGCTCGCGCGCATGCACCGAGCTGCCGACCGTGATCTGGGCGAGGTCCACCTCGATGAACTCGGGCAGGTCGTCCGGGAGGCACTCGACGTCGAGCTCGTTCATCACGTGCGTGATCACGCCCATCTGCTCCTTCACGCCCGGCGAGCCCGCCGCATTGATGAAGTGCAGCGGCACCGCCATGTGGATCTTCTTGTCCTTGGAGACGCGCTGGAAGTCCACGTGCTGCACCTGCGACTTCACCGGGTGCATGTTGAAGGCGCGCAGCAGCACCTGCTCGGCGCCGCCGTCGAGCTTCAGCGTCAGGATCGAGGCGTGGAACTTCTCGTTGTGCAGGTTGCGCAGCAGGTCCTTGTGGTCGAGCTCGATGTTCACGGCGCCCTTGTCGCCGCCGTAGAGGATGCCGGGAACCCGGCCCGCGCGGCGCAGGCGGCGGCTCGCACCCGTACCTTGCACCTTGCGCTGGCTGGCGTTGATTTCGAATTTCATGCACTGCTCCTTGTTGAACCGGCGCTCCCGCGACCAGGCCGCGCCGGGGTTGATGAATCTATTCGATGAACAGAGAACTCACCGAGTCCTCGTTGAAGATGCGCAGGATGGTCTCGGCCAGGAGCCCCGCCACCGACAGCTGGCGGATCTTGGCGCTCGAGCGCGCGTCCTCGCGCAGCGGTATGGTATCCGTCACCACCAGCTCGTCCAGGTCGGAAGCGTCGATGCGCTCGACCGCCGCGCCCGAGAGCACCGCGTGCGTGCAGTAGGCCACCACCTTGGTGGCGCCTTCTTCCTTCAGCACCTGGGCCGCCTTCACCAGCGTGCCGGCGGTGTCCACCATGTCGTCCATGATCACGCAGCTGCGGCCCTGCACCTCGCCGATGACGTTCATCACTTCGGAGACGTTGGCCTTCGGGCGGCGCTTGTCGATGATCGCGAGGTCCGACTCCAGGCGCTTGGCGAGCGCGCGCGCGCGCACCACGCCGCCCACGTCCGGCGACACCACGATCAGGTCCTTGTAGCCCTGCTTCCAGACGTCGCCGAGCAGCACCGGCGCCGCGTACACGTTGTCCACCGGCATGTCGAAGAAACCCTGGATCTGGTCGGCGTGCAGGTCCATGGTGAGCACGCGCGCCACGCCCACCGAGGTGAGCATGTTGGCCACCACCTTGGCGCTGATGGCGACGCGCGCCGAGCGCGGGCGGCGGTCCTGGCGCGCGTAGCCGAAGTAGGGAATCGCGGCGGTGACGCGCGCGGCGGAGGAGCGCTTCAGCGCGTCCACCATCACCAGCAGCTCCATCAGGTTGTCGTTGGTCGGCGCGCAGGTGGACTGCAGCACGAACACGTCCTTGCCGCGCACGTTCTCCATGATCTCGACCATCACCTCGCCGTCGGAGAAGCGCCCGCAGATGGCGCGCCCGAGCGACATGTTGAGATGCTTGGCGACGTCCTGGGCGAGCCGCGGGTTGGCGTTGCCCGTGAACACCATCAGGCGGTCCATCACAGAGGCGGGTGCGGTGGCGATCCGGTTCATGGCGCGCGGCGCGAATGGCTGGGGAGGTAGGACTCGAACCTACGAATGCCGGAATCAAAATCCGGTGCCTTAACCAACTTGGCGACTCCCCAAGGGTTCAAGTTCAAAAAGCGGGTGGCGCTCGAGCCCCCGCGTGACAAATCCGCGCATCGTGCCGGGCAGCTCGCCCAGCACCCCCTGCGCCTCGGCCTGCGAAGCGAATTCAGCAAACACGCACGCCCCCGATCCCGTCATCCGCGCCTGCGGGCGCCGCGCGCGCAACCACGCGAGGTGCGCCGCAATCTCCGGGCTGCGCTTCACGGCCACGGGTTCGAGATCGTTCCCGCCCAGGCCGGAGAAAAAGGGCGGTATTTTGAGTCGTTTCGTATTACGTGTCAATGCGTTATCGCTGAATACCTCGCGCGTCGACAGGGCTACGGGCGGCACCAGCACCAGATACCACGCCGCGGGCAGCTCGAGCGCGGCGAGGCGCTCGCCGACGCCCTCGCCGAGCGCATTCTCGCCGAAGACGAAGAACGGCACGTCGGCGCCGAGCCGCAGCGCCAGCCCGAGCAGGCGCTCGCGCGGCCAGTCCAGGCCCCACAGCCGGTTCAGGACAAGCAGGGTGGTGGCGGCGTCCGAGGACCCGCCGCCCATGCCGCCGCCGATCGGCAGGCGCTTGTCGAGCGCCAGGTCGGCGCCCTGCGCGGCGCCGCTCTCGGCCTGCAGCAGCCGTGCCGCGCGCACGCACAAGTCGTCGGCTTCGGCGACGCCGGGAAGCGGGTCGTGGCGGCGGATGGCGCCATCGCCGCGCACCTGGATGCCGACGCGGTCCCCGCGCTCGACCAGCCGGAACACGGTCTGCAGCTCGTGCATGCCGTCCGCGCGCCGGCCGAGTACGTGCAGAAAGAGGTTCAGCTTGCCCGGCGCGGGAAACCAGCTCAGCGCCATGCGGAGATCGCGAGCCGCAGCTCGAGCCCGGGGTAATTCAGGCGCATGCGCGCCGGTCGCCCGCCCGCGTATTCCTGGTACTCGATCTTCCAGCCGTGCTGCTCCAGCGCGGCGAGGCGCCCGTCGCCGTCGTAGGCGGCCTGCGCCGGCGCGCCCTCCGCGGGCCGCGCCCGCACCCAGTCGGCGAGTCCCTTGAGCGGCAGGCGAAAGCCGAGCACCTCTTCGGTGAGGGTCTCGGCGTCGGCCGCGGTGTAGCGCCGGTCGTCGGCGGTGACCAGGGTGACGAGCGCGTCGCGGCGCGTCACGCGCGCGAGGCCCTGGCCGAAGGGCGAGCTGATCAGGACTTCGTCGCGCGCGGCGTCGTGGCGCCAAGCCAGCTGCCCGGAAGCCGCCTCGTCGCGGTAGCGGGCGGCAAAGCGCGCCGTGAATTCGAACTCCCCGCGCTCGCCGGGCGCGCGCGCGGTGAGCTCGGCGCAGCCCGCGGCGGCGAGCGCGGCGGCGACGGCAAGAGCGCGCAGGATCGGGTTCACGCGTGGCGCCGCTGCCGTTGCGCTCGGGGCGCAGGCGCTTCAGGGTCGTCTGCAGCGTCTCGTTCTCGGGGTGGGTCTTGAGCACTTCCTGCCAAACGCGCTCGGCCTCGGCGCGCTCGCCCATCTGCCAGAGCACTTCGCCGAGGTGCGCGCCGATCTCGGCGTCCTGGCGCCCGAGCCAGGCGCGGCGCAGGTGCTCGGCGGCACCCTTCAGGTCGCCCATTCGGTAGAGCACC
>JBFFZT010000253.1:0-4009 GCA_041568535.1 Burkholderiales bacterium
CGCGTCAGCACCTCGATGCCGGCGGCGTGGCGCGCGGAGAGCCGCAGCCGGATCGCGGCCGTGATGCCCTCGACCGCGGCCTCGGCCGGATCGCCACTGGCCTCGAAGGCGCTCATCGCGTCCTGCCGCACTTCGAGGGAGCGCGCCCATTCGCATCCCAGCTCGTACAGGTTGGCGAGCTTGCGCAGGGCGCGGGCGCGCACCGCGTGCTGCGGGGACTCCGCCACCTCGCGCCATGCAAGCAGCGCGTCCGCAAGCAACCCGGCCGACTGCGCGGCGTCGCCCAGCTGCTCGAGGGCAGCGAGCCGCTCGTCTTCGGCCGACCCCGGCGTCCAGAGGTCGAGGGCGCGCCGCAGGAGCCGAACGGTGTCTTGATGCGCATGCGCTTCCCGCGAGCGATTCGCACTCTCGACGAGCACACGACGCGCGTGCTCGCTTTCCCCGGCCGCGAGCCAGTGCTCGGCCATCAGCTGCGCATCTCCACGGCGCGCCTGCAGCGCCTGGGCGGCGCTTCGGTGCAGCGCACGGCGGCGCGTCCAGGGCACGCCGGCATAGACGGCATCGCGTTCCGCGGCTGACCTGAAGGCCGCGGTACCCGGGTTTCGTTCGACGATCAGCCCCGATTCGAGCAGCGCGTCGATGCCTTCGTCGCCGCCGTTGACGATCGACAGCAGCTCTAGCGCAAGCTCGCTGCCGATGACCGCGGCGGCCTCGGCGGCGTGGCGCGCCGCGCCCGACAGAGGATCAGCCGACTGCAGCCCTTCCCGGGCGCCCCCGGGAGCCCCAGATCCCTTGCGGACTCTCCCCATCGGAAGATCCTACCGTACCTCGGTCCCGGCGAATGCACCGGGAAACTACGGTACTGACCGCCTTACCGCTTTAAGTTCTCGCACGTCGCCGCTTCCCGCCGGCAGCCCTGCTGGCAGGCCTGCATCGAGGCGTTGTCGGTGCTCGCGCGCCGGCACTTCTGCAGGCATTCGTTCTGCTCGGCGGCGCAGCTCGGCGCCGCGTCGCCCACCACCATCTGCTGATAGAGGTAGTAGCCCGCGGCCACCGTGAGCGCGAGCACGATGAGCGACCCGAACCAGCCCAACCCCGCTTGCCCCTTGCGCATCAGGACCCCCCTCGCGCATCGCCCTCGCCCTCGGTGCCCGCCGAGCCGATCGACAGGTCCGCGAGCCCCGAGCGGATCATGAGCCAGAACAGGATCACGCCCGGGAACGCGACCACAGTGGTGAGCAGGTAGAAGTTGACGTAGCCCATCGCCTCGATCATCGCGCCGGCGGTGGTCCCGGTGAGAAAGCGCCCGGCGATGCTGGCGAGCGCCGAGAGCAGCGCGTACTGGGTCGCGGTGAACTTCAGGTTGCACAGCGCCGACAGGTACGCGACCACCGTCACGCCGCCGATGCCGCTGGTGAAGTTCTCGAACCCGACCGCCGCGGCCATGCCGAGGTTGGTATGGCCGACCGCCGCCAGCGCGGCGAAGCTGAAGTTCGACACCGCCATCAGCACCAGGCTGACGAGCACCGCGTGCTTCATGCCCAGGCGCACGTACATGATGCCGCCGACGAAGATGCCGGCGAGCAGCGCCACGAAGCCGATGCCGACGTCGTAGAAGGCGATCTCGTTGTTGGTGAAGCCGAGGCTCTCGAACAGCAGCCGCAACGTCAGGTTGGCGAGCGTGTCGCCGATCTTGTGGATCAGCACGAACAGCAGCACCACGAGCGCGCCCTGGCGCTGCACGAACTCGACGAGCGGGCTGAAGTAGGCCTTGATCGCCTGGACCACGCCGCGCGCGACGGCGGGCTGGTGGTGACGCCGCGGCTCGCCCATCACGACGCCGACCAGCATCGCCGGCAGAGCGAAGGCGGCGCAGGCGAAGTACGCCGCGCTCCAGCCGAACTGCGCGGCGAGCACCAGCGCGAGCGCGCCGGCGGCGGCGGCGCCGATGCGCCAGCCGTACTGGGACATGCCCGAGCCGACGCCGAGCTGGCGCGGCTCGAGAAGCTCGATGCGGTAGGCGTCGATGATGATGTCGAACGTGGCGCCCGCCACGCCCACGGTGATCGCGGCGACCGCCACCAGCAGAAGCGACTCGCCCGGATCGGCAATGCCGAGGAAGGCCACGGCCGCCATCACCAGCACGCCGACGAGCCACAGCCAGCTGCGGCGCTGGCCGAAGCGGCCGATCCACGGCAGCCGGACGTTGTCGACGATGGGCGCCCACAGGAACTTGAGGTTGTAGGCGAGGAAGGTGAGCGCGAACGCGGTCACCGCGCTCTTGGTGACCCCGTGCTGGGCGAGGCGCGTGGTCAGCGTCGCGCCGATCATGGCGAAGGCGAAGCCCGAGGAGATGCCGAGGAACAAGGCCGCGAGCGGCGCGGCCTCGAGGTAAGGCCGCAGCGCGCTAGGCGAGCGGCCAGTCATAGTCGATGGTGAGCGGCGCGTGGTCCGAGAAGCGCCGGCGCTTGTAGATCGCGGCCCTGCGCGCGCGCGCCGCGATGCCCGGCGTGGCGATCTGGTAGTCGATGCGCCAGCCGACGTTCTTCGCCCAGGCCTGGCCGCGGTTCGACCACCAGGTGTACTGGTCGGGCTTCGCGTCGAGCGTGCGGAACACGTCGACGAAGCCCACGTCGTCGAACACTTTCGTCAGCCAGGCGCGCTCCTCGGGCAGGAAGCCCGAGTTCTTCCGGTTCGAGCGCCAGTTCCTGAGGTCGATCTCCTTGTGCGCGATGTTCCAGTCGCCGCACAGCACCGCCTCGCGCCCGCTCCTGCGCAGCTTTTTCAGGTGCGGCAGGAACGCATCGAGAAAACGGAACTTGGACGCCTGCCGGTGCGGCCCCGCGGAGCCCGAAGGCAGATAGACCGAGATCACCGACAGCTGGCCGAAGCGCGCCTCGAGGTAGCGCCCTTCGGCATCGAATTCCTTCACCCCGAAGCCCTCGATCAGCTTTTCGGGCGCAGCGCGGCTGTAAAGGGCGACGCCGGCGTAGCCCTTCTTCTCGGCGTGCGAGAAGAACCCGCGCAGGCCGCGCGGCGCGCGCATCGCCGCGGCGAGGTCGCCGTCGTGCGCCTTGATCTCCTGCAGGCACACCACGTCGGCCTGCTGCGCGGCGATCCAGCGATACAGGCCCTTCTTCGCGGCGGAGCGGATGCCGTTGACGTTGAGGGTGACGACCCTCAAGAGGAGGGAAAGCTCGAGGCGCCGCCGTGCGCCGCGGACCACTCGGCCGGCGCGTGGAGGAACTTCTCCACCTCGCCCACCTGTGCGGCGCCGAGGTACTTGCCCTGCTTGACCACCTGCAGCACGTCCCACCAGGTGGCGAGGTGGTGCAGGCGCACGCCGAGCTCGGACATGACCTTCTTCGACTCGGGGAAGATGTCGTAGTAGAAGTTGACGAACACGTGCTCGACCACCGCGCCCGCCTCGCGCAGCGCCTTGCAGAAGTTGATCTTCGAGCGCCCGTCGGTGGTCAGGTCCTCGACCAGGAGCGTGCGCGCGCCGTCGCGGATGTCGCCCTCGATCTGCGCGTTGCGCCCGAACCCCTTGGGCTTCTTGCGGATGTACTGCATCGGCAGGCCGAGCCGGTCCGCGATCCACGCCGCATACGGAATGCCGGCGGTCTCGCCGCCCGCGACGACGTCGAACTGCTCGAAGCCCGCGTCGCGCGCCAGCGTGGCCACGGCGAAGTCCACCAGCTGGCCGCGGATGCGGGGGTAGAAGATGAGCTTGCGGCAGTCGATGTACACCGGGCTCGCCCAGCCCGAAGTGAAGATGAAGGGCTTGTCCTCCGAGAACAGGACCGCCTTCACCTCGAGGAGCATCTTCGCGGTGGTTTCGGCGATGAACGCGCGGTCGGCGGAATGCCTGGAAGCGCGCGGATTCTAGCAGGTAGAATGACCCTCAATTCGCACGCCGGGAGGATTGCGATGCGCGCTTACCTTGGAGCTCTGGCGGCGGCCGCGCTGTGCGCGGCGCCGATCGTCGCGCTCGCGCAGGTGAAGGGAG
>JBFFZT010000254.1:0-4007 GCA_041568535.1 Burkholderiales bacterium
GAAGCTGCGCGAGGAGCAGGCGGCCCTGAGGAAGAAGAAGGTGTACCGCGGCATCGGCCTCGCCGCGATGATCGAGGTCACCAACCCCTCGCCCGCCTTCTACGGCGTGGGCGGCGCGCGCATCTCGGCGCAGGACGGCGCCACGCTACGCCTCGAGCCCACCGGCATGCTGACCGTGATGTGCAGCGTCACCGAGCAGGGCCAGGGCACCGAGGGCATCTTCGCGCAGATTGCGGCAAGCGCGGTCGGCGTTTCCATGGACAAGGTGCGCGTCATCACCGGCGATACGGGGGTCACGCCCTACGGCGGCGGCACCTGGGCTTCGCGCGGCGCGGGCATCGGCGGCGAGGCGGTGCTGCTCGCCGGGCGCGCGCTGCGCGCCAACATGCTCGAGCTGGCCGCCGCGATCCTGAAGGTCGACAAGGCCGAGCTCGACGTGCAGGGCAACGCCGTGGTGCATAAGCTGACGCAAGAGGAAAAGATGCCGCTCGCCGAGCTCGGGCGCGTCGGCTACTTCCGCCCCGACACGCTGCCGCCCGATTTCCAGGCCGAGCTCACGGTGACGCGCCACTACACGCCGCGCCAGTACGGCTTCACTTTCACCAACGGCATCCAGGCTTCGCTCGTCGAGGTCGACCCCGACACGGGCCTCGTCAAGCTGCTCAAGCACTGGTGCGTGGAGGACTGCGGCACGGTGATCAACCCGATGCTGGTCGACGAGCAGATCCGCGGCGGCGTGGTGCAGGGCATCGGCGCGGCGCTCTACGAGGAGTGCCTGTACGACGCCGACGGCCAGCTTCTGAATGGCAACATGGCCGACTACCTCGTGCCGATGGCGCTCGAGATGCCCGACATCGTCTGCGCGCACATCGAGACGCCGACGAAGCAATCGCAGCTCGGCGCCAAGGGCGTGGGCGAAGCCGGCACCGCGGGCGCACCCGCCGCGGTGATGAACGCCATCAACGACGCCCTTTCCCCGCTCAAGGCGCGCGTCACGTCGATGCCCTTCACGCCCGAGCGCATCCTGCTCGCACTCGGCAAGGTGGCGAAATGAAGCTCTACGGCTACTGGCGCTCGCTCGCCACGTTTCGCGTGCGCATCGCGCTCGCCCTGAAGGGGTTGAAGCTCGAGGCGCCCGAGATCCCGATCGACCTCATCAAGGGCATGCAGCACGAGGCGGCCTACCGCAAGGTCAATCCGCAGGCGGTGGTGCCGGCGCTGATCCTGGACGACGGCGGCGCGCCGCTGTTCCAGTCGATGGCGATCCTGGAGTACCTCGAGGAGACGCACCCGAAGCCCGCGCTCCTGCCAAAAGATCCGCGCGGCCGGGCGCGCGTGCGCGGCCTGGCGCAGATCTGCGTCAGCGACGGCCACCCGTTCATCGTGCCGCGCATCCGCGGCTACCTGGAAAAGGAGCTCGGGCTGGACGAGCCGGCGCGCAACCGCTGGGTGGCGCACTGGTCGCTGAAGGCGCTCGAGGCGCTCGAGGGCCACCTCGCGCACGAGAAGGACACCGGCCGCTACAGCCACGGCGATGCGCCGACGCTCGCCGACGTCTGCCTCGCGTCGCAGGTGGTGGCGGCGAAGGACTACGGGCGTGCCGACGTCTCGGGCGTACCCACCGTGATGCGCATCTACGGCGAGTGCATGAAGCTGGACGCGTTCGCGCAGTCGCATCCGGCGCGCCAGCCCGGCGCGCCGGCCGACCTGCGGGCCTGAGGAGCGCCGCTTTGCGTTGACGCTCGCGCACCCCCCGTGGCACGATGGGTGCGGGGAGTCTCACTAAGGAGGAGGAAACCCATGAAAAGAATCTGCGCAGCGCTGCTCGCTGCCGCTTTCGCCAGCGCGGCGGCGGCGGCCGAGCCGATCAAGATCGGCTTTTCCATGGCGCTCACCGGCGGCCTCGCCGGCGCCGGCAAGGCCGCGCTCATCGCCATGGAGATCTGGCGCGACGACGTGAACAAGGCCGGCGGCCTGCTCGGCCGGCAGGTGGAGTTCGTCTACTACGACGACGCCACGCAGCCCGCCAAGGTGCCGCCGATCTACACCAAGCTCATCAACGTCGACAAGGTGGACCTCGTGGTGTCGTCCTACGGCACCAACGAGATCGTGCCGGCGATGCCGATCGTGATGCGCAACAAGATGGTGTTCCCGTCGCTGTTCGGACTGGCGGCGAACGAGGAGTTCAAGTACGACCGCTACTTCCAGATCATGCCGGCGGGGCCCGAGCCCAAGACCGACTGGTCCAAGGGCTTCTTCCAGCTCGCCCTCGAGCAGAAGCCCCGGCCGCAGACCGTCGCCATCGTCGCCGCGGACGCCGAGTTCGCGCTGAACGCGGCCGCCGGCGCGCGCGAGAACGCGCAGAAGATGGGCTTCAAGATCGTGTACGACAAGACCTACCCGCCCGCGACCACCGACTTCACGCCGATCGTGCGTGCGATCCAGGCCGCGGCTCCGGACATCGTGTACGTCGGCTCCTACCCGCCGGACTCGGTGGGCATGGTGAAGGCGGCGAACGAAGTCGGGCTGAAGGCGAAGATGTTCGGCGGCGGCATGGTCGGGCTGCAGTTCGCCGCGATCCAGAAGAACCTCGGGCCGCTGCTCAACAACGTCGTCAACTACGACTTCTGGGTGCCCGAGCCCACGCTCAACTTCCCGGGCGTCAAGGAGTTCCTCGCCAAGTACCAGAAAGCCGCCGAGGGCAAGGGCGTCGACCCGCTCGGGCACTACCTGCCGCCCTTCGCCTACGCCTACATGCAGATCCTCGGCGACGCGGTGAAGGCCACCAAGAGCCTCGACCAGGGCAAGCTCGCGGACTACATCCGCAACACCACGCACGAGACGGTGGTCGGCAAGGTGAAGTTCGGCAGGAACGGCGAGTGGGCCACCTCGCGCGCCCTGATGGTGCAGTTCCGCGACGTGCAGCCCGACAACCTGGAGCAGTTCGCCGGGCCGGGCAAGCGCGTGGTGCTGTATCCGAAGGAGTGGAAGTCGGGAGACATCGTCTTCCCGTTCAAGCAGTAGCCGCGCTCCGGACCTAGCGCGCCCGGGCGACGGTGTTCTCGGCCGATCTCTTCGCGAACGCCGTCGTCTCCGGGCTGCTGCTCGGCGGCTTCTACGCCGCCGTGGCGATCGGGCTGGCGATCGTCTTCGGCCAGCTCGACATCGTCAACATCGCCCACCCGGCGTTCGTCATCGTCGGGTCGTACACCGCGTACATCTTCAACACCACCTTCGGCTTCGACCCGGTCCTGGTCGGGGTGGCGGCGATGCCGCTGTTTTTCGCCGTGGGGGTGGCGATCTACCGCATCTACTATGCCGCCTTCGAGCGCACCGGGCAGGAGTCGCTCTCGGGCCTGGCGTTCTTCTTCGGCCTGATGTTCATCATCGAGGTGACGCTGATCCTGGTGTACGGCGTCGACTACCGGCTGGTGAGCGCGGGCTACTCGGGTAACACGCTGTCCTTCGGCTACGTCGACTTGCCGCTCAGGATGCTGGTGCCGTTCCTCGTCTCGCTGACGCTCACCGCCGCGATCTGGCTGTATTTGTCGCGCACCTTCATGGGCCGCGCCATCCAGGCCGTGGCGCAGGACCGCGGCGCGCTGCAGCTGATGGGCGCCGATCCGGTGCGCATCAAGCAGTGGGCGTTCGGCCTGGGCATCGCCACCGCGGCGGTCGCCGGCGCGCTGCTCATCATCATCGGCCCGGTGGAGCCCTCGGTCGGGCGCCAGTACATCGGGCGCGTGTTCGCCATCGTGGTGCTGGGCGGCATGGGCAGCATCCAGGGCATGCTGATCGCGGCGCTGCTCCTCGGCGTGACCGAGAACATGGTGTCGACGTTCTATGGCCCGTCCTGGGCGCCGGCAGTGGCCTTCGGCGTGCTGCTCCTCACGCTCGCCCTCCGGCCTTCGGGCCTGTTCGGGAGATAGCCGTGCGCGGCTGGGGCTTCTGGGCGGCGAGCGCCGCGGTGCTGGCCGCGGGCGTGGGCTTCACCGAGCTCGCCGACA
>JBFFZT010000255.1:0-4004 GCA_041568535.1 Burkholderiales bacterium
GCTTTACCGTTGCCGCCCCGCTGGAGCCGGGGCGGATTTGCTGCGCAGCGTAAGTGGTTTAGATATTGCTGTCAAGGAACGCCGTCAGCTGCGACTTGGACAGCGCGCCGACGCGCGTCGCCTCGAGGTTGCCGTTCTTGAACAGCATCAGCGTCGGGATGCCGCGAATGCCAAATTTTGCCGGCACCGCCTGGTTCTCGTCGACGTTGAGTTTTGCGATCTTCAGGCGCCCGTCGTATTCCTGGGCCACCTGGTCGAGGATCGGGGCGATCGACTTGCACGGGCCGCACCATTCGGCCCAGTAGTCCACCAGCACCGGGACCTCGGATTGGAGGACTTCCGGCTCGAAGCTTGCGTCCGTGACGTGATGAATCTGCTTGCTACTGCTCATGGTGCCTCGGGGGTAATGCAGGAGTTCACATTATGGGGGCGAGCGTCCCGGATCCCAAGTGCGCATGCTAAACTACGGATTCAATTAACCTTTTTGCCTCCGCAGGCTTTTCCGCCGCATGACCTACGTCGTCACCGAGAGCTGCATCAAGTGCAAGTACACGGACTGCGTGGACGTGTGCCCGGTGGACTGCTTTCGCGAGGGGCCGAACATGCTGGTGATCGACCCGGACGAGTGCATCGACTGCACCCTGTGCGTGCCGGAATGCCCGGTGGAGGCGATCTTCGCCGAGGACGACGTCCCCGACGCCCAGCGCGAGTGGATCGCGAAGAACAAGGAACTGGCCGCCGGCTGGAAGCCGATCATCGAGCGCAAGCCCGCCCCGGCCGACGCCGACGCGTGGGCCAAGGTGAAGGACAAGAAGCACCTGCTCGAGAAATAGTTCTCAGTGTCCGTACAGGCCGGCCTTCGCCTTGCCGCGGAACACGCGGTAGGCGAAGACGGTGTAGCCGAAGAGGAACGGCAGCACGATGAGCGCGCCCACGAGCACGACTTTGAGCGCCGACGGATGCGCCGCCGCCTCCCAGATGGTGAGCCAGCCGAGCACCACGTACGGAAACACGCTGTAGGCGAGGCCGAGGAAGGCGAGCACGAAGATCGCCACCGCGCCGGCGAAGGGCTTCCAGTCCGAGCGCCCGAGCGAGCGCCACACCCAGAGCCACGACACGAGCGTCGCCGCGGGCAGCACCATCAGCGCGAGCGTCGCCGGGAAGTCGAACCAGCGCGCGTACACGAGCTGGCTCACCGCGGGCGTGGCGAGCGACACCAGCGCCACGCCGAGCGCCACCCACAGCAAGCCCCACTTGGTCCACGCCATGGCCTTTTGCTGCAGCTGCCCTTCCGTGCGCAGGATGAGCCAGGTGGCGCCGAGCAGCACGTAGCCGCCGCACAGCGCCGCGCCTACCATCAGGGAGAAAAAGAAAAAGCCCCAGCCGGCCTGGAAGCCCGTGAGGTAGCGCCCGAGCATGAAGCCCTGCGCGAAGCTGGCGAGGAACGACCCCGCCCAGAACAGCCAGTTCCACAGCTCGGCGTGCCAGCCCACCGCCTTCACGCGCAGCTCGAACGCCACGCCGCGCAGCATCAGCCCCACGAGCATCGCCGCCACCGGCAGGTAGAGCGCGCCGAGGATGTAGCCGTGCGCCACCGGAAAGGCGATGAGGAGGATGCCCACGCCGAGCACGAGCCAGGTTTCGTTCGCGTCCCAGAACGGGCCGATCGAGGCGACCATCACGTCCTGCTCGTCGTCGCTCGCCGCCGGCATCAGCATGCCCACGCCGAGGTCGTAGCCGTCGAGCACCACGTAGGCGAGGATCGCCGCGCCCATCAGCACGGCGAAGATGAGCGGCAGGTCGAGCGTCACGCTTTCGCTCCTTCGCCCGCCATGTGCGTGAGCGTCACCATGTAGGCGAGCAGCATCACGCTGTAGACGAGCACGTACGCGGTGAGGCTCGCGCCGAGCGCGGCTTCCGACACGCGCCCCGCGGCGTCGGCGGTGCGCAGGATCCCGGTGACGAGCCAGGGCTGGCGCCCGATCTCGGTGACGATCCAGCCGGCGAGCGTCGCGATCCAGCCCGAGAAAGTCATGCCGGCGAAACACCACAGCAGCCAGCGCGGCGGCGCGCGCTTGCGCAGCCACCAGGCGCCGAACCAGGACAGGCCGAACATCAGCACGCCCACGCCGACCATCAGGCGAAAGGCGAAGAACACCGGCGCCACCGGCGGGTGATCGGGCGCGAATTCCTCCAGCCCGCGGATCTCGGCGTCGAAGTCGTGCTTGAGCACGAAGCTCGCGAGCTTGGGGATCTGGATGGCGTAGTCGTTCCTGCGCTCGGCCTCGTTCGGGAGGGCGAACAGCACCAGCGGCGCGCCCTTCTCGGTCTTCCACACTGCTTCCATCGCCGCGATCTTCGCCGGCTGGTGCGCGAGCGTGTTCAGGCCGTGCAGGTCGCCGACGAAGATCTGCAGCGGCGCGAGCACCGCGGCGGCGAGCACGCCCGCGCGCAGCGTCGAAGCCGCGCCTTCGTCCGCGGCGCTCTTCAGCAGCCGCCACGCCGAGAGGCCGGCGACGAGGAACGAGGCCGTCAGCCCCGAGGCGAGCATCATGTGCGTGAAGCGGTACGGAAACGACGGGTTGAAGATCACGGCGACCCAGTCGCCGGCGATGAGCGCATCGCCGTCCATGACGTGGCCCGCGGGCGTCTGCATCCAGGAGTTGAGCGCGAGAATCCAGAACGCCGAGAGCGTGGTGCCCACCGCCACCATCACCGCCGAGAGGATGTGCACGCGCGTCGAGACGCGGTCCATGCCGAACAGCATCACGCCGAGGAACGTCGCTTCCAGGAAGAACGCGGTCAGCACCTCGTAGCCGAGCAAGGGGCCGGCGATGTTGCCGACCTTTTCCATGTAGCCCGGCCAGTTGGTGCCGAACTGGAAGCTCATGGTGATGCCCGAGACCACGCCCATGGCGAAGGTGAGGGCGAAGATCTTCACCCAGAGGCGATAGGTGGCGAGCCAGCGCGGGTCCTGCGTGCGGGCGTACTTGACGCGAAAGCCGATCAGGAACCAGGCGAGCGCGATGCTGATGGCGGGAAACAGGATGTGGAACGCGATGTTCAGCCCGAACTGGGCGCGGGCGAGGAGCAGGGCGTCGCCGGGGTCCATGCGGCTTATTTTCGCCCCCGGCTGTTGGCAGGTGCAATAGCGCGTATGCTGGGAGGCTCTTACCGGAGAGTCCGATGCAGTACGTGGCAATTGCCATCATCGGCCTGGTGGTCGGGCTGCTGGTCGGCCGCTTCCTCGCCGGCAACAACTTCAGCGTCAAGGGCGACGTGGTCTTCGCCTTGATCGGCGCGTTCGCGTTCGCCGTGGGCCTCACCGCCTCGGGCCTGGCGCCCGAGAGCGGCGGCACCGGCGGCAGCGCGGTGATGGCGGGCATCGGCGCGCTGGCCGCGCTGCTCCTGCGTCGCGCGATGAGGTCGGTCTAGCCTTGCACTACACTGCCGGCGCATGCCGCTCGCGCCGGTCGCCAAGCAGGAACTGCTGCAACGCCTCGCCGCGGGCCACGCCGCGCGCCTCACCGTCGTCACCCCCAACGTGCGCCTCGCGCGCGAGCTGGCGCGCGAGTTCGACGCCGCTCAGGCGGCCAAAGACCTGACCGTCTGGGAAACGGCCGACATCCTGCCGTTTCCCGCCTTCGTCGAGCGCCTGTACGAGGACGCGCTGTACTCCGATCTCGCGGTGGCGCTGCCGCTGCTCCTCACCCCGGCGCAGGCGCAGGCGCTGTGGGAGGCGGTGATCCGCGCGAGCCGCTGGGGCGAAGGGCTCCTTGCCGCGCCGCAGGCGGCGGCGGATGCCGCGCGCGCCTGGGCGCTCGCGCACGCCTGGCGGCTCGAGCGCGCGCTCGGCGGCTTTCCCGGCAACGACGACACCAAGGCCTTCGCCGAGTGGGCGCGCGAGGTCGCGCGCCGCTGCGACAAGGACGGCAGCACCGACGACGCGCGCCTGCCCGACGTCGTCGCGCCGCTATTACCCGAAGCGGCACTGCGCAAACCTA
>JBFFZT010000256.1:0-3979 GCA_041568535.1 Burkholderiales bacterium
ACCACCGGCGCGAGCAGGTGCGGGATGTCCTGATACACCGAGAGCTCGAGCATCTTCGGGTCGATCAGGATGAGGCGCACGTGGCGCGGCTCGGACTTGTAAAGGAGCGACAGGATCATCGCGTTCAACGCCACCGACTTGCCCGAGCCGGTGGTGCCGGCCACCAGCAAGTGCGGCATCTTCTGCAGGTCGACGACCACGGGATTGCCGGCGATGTCCTTGCCGAGCGCGAGCGCGAGCGGCGAGTGCATCTCGGCGTACACCTCGGAGCCGAGGATCTCCGACAGGCGCACGGTCTGGCGGTGCGGGTTCGGGATCTCCAGGCCCATGCACGACTTGCCCGGGATGGTCTCGACCACGCGGATCGACACCACCGACAGGGCGCGCGCCAGGTCCTTCACCAGGTTGACGATCTGGCTGCCCTTCACGCCGACCGCGGGCTCGATCTCGTAGCGCGTGATCACCGGGCCGGGGTAGGCGGCGAGCACCTTGGCCGAGACGCCGAAGTCGGAGAGCTTCTTCTCGATCAGTCGCGAAGTGAACTCGAGCGACTCGGTGCTGAGCGGCTCGCCGTCGTGGCCGCCCTCGTCGAGCAGCTTCACCGGCGGCAGCGGCGTATCGGGCAGCGACTCGAACAGCGGCGCCTGCTTTTCCTTGTGCACGCGCTCGGACTTGCGGATCTCGCGCGGCGGCGCGGCGATCACCAGCGGCGGGTGCTCCTCCTCGCGCTTTCTGTCGGCCTCCACCATCAGCTCGCGCTCCTCGCGCGCGAGGCTGCCGATCTTGCGGTCGGCGCGGCTCTCCCAGGCGTCGCGCGCGAGCTGCGCGCCCCGCTCGAGCAGCGCGCCGGTGAGCTCGGCGAGCGCGAGCCACGACACGCCCGTGAACAGGCTGAAGCCCACCGCCACCAGCGTGAGCAGGACGAGCGTGGCGCCGGTGAAGCCGAGCAGGCCCGCGGCGGCGCCGCCGATGGCCTCGCCGAGCAGCCCGCCGGGCGCGAGCGGCAGCTCGGCGCGGAGCGAGTGCAGGCGCAGCGCCTCGAGCGAGGCGCTGGCGAGCAGCAGCAGCGCGAAGCCGCCGAGGGCGATGGCGAGCGGCCGCCGGTCGACGAGCGCCGAGCGATCGAGCGTGCGGTAGCCCCAGGCCACGCCGACCAGGCACAGCGCCACCCACCAGTACGCGGAGACGCCGAACAGGTACAGCAGCAGGTCGGCGAGCCAGGCGCCGGCGCGGCCGCCGGCATTGTGCGTCGCCACCGTGCCGCCGGCGCTGTGCGACCAGCCCGGGTCGCCGCGGTCGAAGGTGAGGAAGATGAGCAGCAGGTAGCCGGCGAGCGCCGCCAGCACCAGCCATCGGGCCTCGCGCAACAGGTTGCCGAGCTTCGCGGGAAGGGGCGCTGCTGTGGTTTTCTGTGCTGCTGCCATCGCGGCCCGTAGGGGTCCGACGATTCTACCGCAGGGGCGCGGCCGTCACTCCGGCAGGACGATGTTGTCGCGCAACAGGATGGTCGAGCCGCGCATCTCGATGAAGCCGCCGGTCTGCAGGTCCTTCATCACGCGGCTCACCATCTCGCGCGAGGCGCCGATCATCTTGGCGATGTCCTGCTTGGGCAGGCGCTTGGTGACCATCTTCTGCCCGTCGACCGTCTCGGACATGTCGAGCAGCAGCCGCGCCACGCGCCCGTAGACGTCGAGCAGCGCGAGGCTGCCGATCTTGCGGTCGGCCTCGCGCAGCCGCCGCACCAGGCCGCGCATCACGGCCATCGCCATGTCGACGTTCTCGGTCATGCACTTCCTGAAATCGCGCCGCGTGATCGAGAGCAGCTCGCAGGGCTCGATCGCCACCACGCTCGCCGAGCGCGGGTTGTCGTCGATCAGGCCCATCTCGCCGAAGAACTCGCCGGCGCCGAGGATGCTGAGGATCACTTCCTTGCCGTCGGCGTCGCTCATCATCACCTTGAGGCGGCCCGAAAGGACGATGTAGAGCGAATCGGTCGGGTCGCCCGCCGCCATGACGATCGAGCCGCGGGTCGTACTGCGGCGCGTGATCACGGTGGCGAGCAGGCGCAGCTGCTCCTCCGGGACGCTCGCGAAGAGCGGAACCGTGCGCAGGACAGTCGAGGAAACGGGAGCCGCCATGGGACTGGGTCCTTTTCGGCTATGGTAGCAAACTGTCCGCCCCTTGTTATCTATAATGCGGGCCCCATCTGGGCCTCGCCCCCCATGACACCCCGCCACCACCGCCTCGTCATCCTCGGCTCCGGACCCGCCGGCTATACCGCCGCGGTGTACGCGGCGCGCGCCAACCTCAAGCCGGTGCTGATCACGGGCCTCGCGCAGGGCGGGCAGCTGATGACCACCACCGACGTCGACAACTGGCCGGCGGATGCGGGCGGCGTGCAGGGCCCGGAGCTGATGGAGCGCTTCCAGAAGCACGCCGAGCGCTTCGAGACCGAGGTGGTGTTCGATCACATCCAGAAGGTGGACCTCGGCGTGCGCCCGTTCGTGCTGCAGGGCGACGCCGGCACCTACACCTGCGACGCGCTCGTCATCGCCACCGGCGCCTCGGCGAAGTACCTGGGCCTCGCCTCCGAGCAGAGCTACATGGGCAAGGGCGTCTCGGCCTGCGCCACCTGCGACGGCTTCTTCTACAAGAACCAGGCGGTCGCCGTGATCGGCGGCGGCAACACCGCGGTCGAGGAGGCGCTGTACCTCGCCAACATCTGCAGCAAGGTGACCCTGGTGCACCGGCGCGACAAGTTCCGCGCCGAGAAGATCATGGTCGACAAGCTGATGAAGCGCGTGGCGGAAGGGCGCATTGTGCTCGAGCTCGACGCCACGCTCGACGAGGTGCTGGGCGACAAGAGCGGCGTCACCGGCGTGCGCATCCGGCACGTCGGCAACGGCGCGGCCAAGGAGCTGCCGGTGAAAGGCGTGTTCATCGCCATCGGCCACACCCCCAACACGCAGCTCTTTGCCGGCCAGCTCGAGATGCACAACGGCTACATCATCACCAAAGCCGGGCGCGAGGGCGGCTTCACGGCGACGAGCGTGCCCGGCGTGTTCGCCGCCGGCGACGTGCAGGACCACGTCTACCGCCAGGCGGTCACCAGCGCGGGCACGGGCAGCATGGCGGCGCTGGACGCCGAGAAGTTCCTCGACCAGCAGGCGGCCTGAGGCGCGCGCGTGAGCGACGCCGACGACCGCGAGGCGCTGCGCCGCGCGCTCGCCGGCGTGCAGCCGCTCGCGCCGGCGCGGCGCCGGCCGGCGCACCGGACGGCGCCGGCGGCGGTGCCGGCGCATACGCGCCGCGACGAGCGCGCCGCGCTCGCCGAGAGCCTGCAGGGGCCGCTGTCCGTCGAGGAGGCGCTCGACTCCGGCGTCGAGCTCAGCTACCTGCGCGAAGGCGTGTCGCGCCAGGTGCTGCGGCGCCTGCGCCGCGGGCACTGGGTGGTGCAGGACGGCCTCGACCTGCACGGCATGAATCGCGTCGAGGCCGCGGCGCAGGTGGCGCAGTTCGTGCGCGCGGCCGCAGCGCGCGGCACGCGCTGCGTGCGCATCGTGCACGGCAAGGGTTTGGGCTCGAAGAACCGGGAGCCGGTACTGAAGGCGAAGCTGCGCGCCTGGCTCGCGCCGCGCGACGAGGTGCTCGCGTTCTGCCAGGCGCCCGCCGCCGAAGGCGGCGCCGGCGCGCTGCTGGTGCTGCTGAAGGCGCGCTAGATCGCGGACTCGTTGGTCTCGCCGGTGCGGATGCGCAGCACGTGCTCGACCGAAGTGACGAAGATCTTGCCGTCGCCGATCTTGCCGGTGCGCGCCGACTTGACGATCGCCTCGATCGCCGCGTCGAGCTGCTTTTCCGGCACCACCACTTCGATCTTCACCTTGGGCAGGAAGTCGACCACGTACTCCGCGCCGCGGTAGAGCTCGGTGTGGCCCTTCTGGCGGCCGAAGCCCTTCACTTCCGTGACGGTGAGGCCGGT
>JBFFZT010000257.1:0-3977 GCA_041568535.1 Burkholderiales bacterium
CGGCGCGAGATCGCGTCGTCCATCCACGCGCCGCCACGCTTGGTCTCGCGCGCGTACAGGTCCAGGTAGAACTGGCCGACGAGCGCGCCGCGCGCGTCGCGCACTTCGAAAAAGCGCGCGTCGCCGTGCCACAGCGGCGCGCTCGCGCTCGCGATACGCACGCCGTACAGCGTCTCGATGAGGCGAAACAGCCCCGTCAGCACGGCATCCTCCGGAAAATACTGCTTCACCTCCTGGTCGGAGAACGCGTAGCGCTGCTGGCGCAGCTTCTCGGAAGCGAAGGGAATGTCCCACATCTCGAGGCGCTCCAGGCCGAGCTCGGCGCGCGCGAAGGCCTCGAGCTCGGCGAGGTCGCGCTCGGCATGCGGCCGGGCGCGCCGCGCCAGGTCCTCGAGGAATTCGAGCACCTGCGCCGGCGACTCGGCCATCTTCGGCACCAGCGACAGGTCGGCGTAGCTCGGGTAGCCGAGCATCTGCGCCGCCTCGCGCCGCAGCGGCAGCAGGCGCGCGATGAGCGGCGTGTTGTCGAGCTCGGGCTTGCCGAGCTCGGAGGCGCGCGTGGCGTAGGCGCGATACAGCGTCTCGCGCAGCGCGCGGTCCTCGGCGTACTGCATCACCGGCAGGTAGGACGGCATGTGCAGCGTGAACTTCCAGCCGCGCCCGTCTTCCTGCTGCGCCGAGTGCAGCACGTCCGCGGGAATGCCGGCGAGGCGCGCTTCGTCTTTGATCACCAGGCTGAAGGCGTTGGTGGCGTCGAGCACGTTCTCCGAGAACTTCGCGCCGACGCGCGAGAGCTCGTCCTGGATCTGCGCGTAGCGGGGCTTGCGCTCCGCGGCGAGCTCCGCGCCGCTGAGGCGGAAATCGCGCACCGCGTTGTCGACGATGCGCTGGCGCGCGGGCGTGAGCGCGGCGAACGCGGGCGATTCGCGCAGCGCGCGGTACTTGGCGAACAGCGCCTCGTTGTGGCCGAGCTCGGTCCAGAACTGCGTGAGCTTGGCCAGGTTCTCGTTGTACGCGGCGCGCAGCTCGGCGCTGTCCAGCACCGCGTGCAGGTGCGACACCTGGCCCCAGGCCCGGCCCAGACGCTCGGTCGCGTCCTCCAGCGGCGCGACGAACTGCTCCCAGTCGGGCGGCGCCTGCTCGGCGCGTGCCACTGCGGCGCGCGCCTCCGCGAGCAGCAGGTCGACGGCGGGGGTGATGTGCTCGTGCCGGATGTCCGCGTAGCGCGGCAACCCGGCGAAGTCGAGCAAGGGATTATTCGGTAGTGCCTTGTCCAAGAGAAAGCTCCGCGGCGCGTACAGTGTTGGCGACCAGCATGGCGACGGTCATCGGCCCGACGCCGCCCGGCACGGGCGTCAGCCAGCCGGCGATCGGCGCGACCGCGGCCGCGTCGACGTCGCCCACCAGCTTGCCGTCGGCGCCGCGGTGAATGCCCACGTCGACGACGCAGGCTCCCGGCTTGACCATCTCCGCCCCGACCAGGCGCGGCGCGCCCGCGGCGGCGACCAGCACGTCGGCCTCGCGCGCCAGCGCGGCCAGGTGCTTGGTCTTGGAGTGGCAGATGGTGACCGTGGCGTCCTTTTGCAAGAGCAGCAGCGCGAGCGGCTTGCCGACGATGCTGGAGCGCCCGATGACCACGGCGCGCCGGCCGGCCAGCGGCACGCCGGCGTGCTCGAGCAGGCGCAGGACGCCGGCCGGTGTGCATGGCACGAAGCGCGCCGTGCCGCGAAGCAGCAGGCCGAGGTTGTGGGCGTGGAAGCCGTCCACGTCCTTCGCGGGCGAGACGGCCGCCAGCACGCGTTCCGCGTCGATGGCGCGCGGCAGCGGCAGCTGCACGAGAATGCCGTGCACGCGCGCGTCGGCGTTCAGTGCTGCGATGCGCTCCAGGATCACGGCCTCGCTCGCTTGCGCCGGCAGCTCGTGCAGCTCGGAGCGCACGCCCGTTTCCTCGCAGGCGTGGGCTTTGTTGCGCACGTAGACGCGCGACGCCGGATCGTCGCCGGCGAGGATCGCCGCCAGGCCCGGCCGCGCGCCGCGCGCGGCGAGCGCGGCGACCGCGGGTTTGAGCGCGGCGCGCACCTCGGCGGCGAGTGCCTTGCCGTCGATGATCTTCGCAGCCATGTGTTGCATAATACGATGACCGGAAGCATCCCTCGTTAGCAGTCCCTACGGCCACGAGCTGGAGGAGCCGATGTCCGCAGTTCCGCAACAACCTGCCGCGAACGACAGCGATACCCTCGAGACCCAGGAATGGCTCGATGCGCTGGAGACCGTGCTCGAGCGCGAAGGGCCCGAGCGCGCGCACTTCCTGCTCGAGCGCCTGGTGGAGAAGGCGCGCACCAGCGGCGCCTACATTCCGTTCTCGCCCTACACGCCCTACGTCAACACCATTCCGCCGCACCTCGAGGAGCGCTCGCCGGGCGACCATGCGCTGGAGGAGCACATCCGCTCGTACTGCCGCTGGAACGCGATGGTGATGGTGGCGAAGGCGAACAAGTCCGACGACGAGCTCGGCGGGCACATCGCGAGCTTCGCCTCTGTCGGCACGCTCTTCGGCATCGGCCAGAACCATTTCTGGCACGCACCGCACGAGGGCCACGGCGGCGACCTGATCTACTTCCAGGGCCATTCGTCGCCGGGCATCTACGCGCGCGGTCTGCTCGAAGGCCGCATCAAGGAAGAGCAACTGCTCAATTTCCGGCGCGAGGTGGACGGCAACGGCATCTCGTCCTATCCGCATCCCTGGCTGATGCCGGACTACTGGCAGTTTCCGACCGTGTCGATGGGTCTCGGGCCGATCCAGGCGATCTACATGGCGCGCTACCTGAAATACCTGGAGGCGCGCGGCTTCGCCGAGACCGCGAATCGCCACGTGTGGGTGTTCTGCGGCGACGGCGAGATGGACGAGCCCGAGTCGATGGGCGCGATCGGCATGGCCGCGCGCGAGAAGCTCGACAACCTGATCTTCATCGTCAACTGCAACCTGCAGCGCCTGGACGGCCCGGTGCGCGGCAACGGCAAGATCATCCAGGAGCTGGAGGGCGATTTCCGCGGCGCGGGCTGGAACGTGATCAAGGTGATCTGGGGCTCGTACTGGGATCCGCTGTTCGCGCGCGACAAGGAAGGGCGGCTGCTGCGCATCATGGAGGACACGGTCGACGGCGAGTACCAGAACTACAAGGCGAACGACGGCGCTTTCGTGAGGAAGCACTTCTTCGGCAAGGATCCGAAGACGCTCGAGCTCGTCTCGCGCATGACCGACGAGGACGTTTGGCGCCTGAACCGCGGCGGCCACGACCCGCACAAGATCTACGCGGCCTACGCGGCGGCGACCAAGCACAAGGGCCAGCCCACGGTGATCCTCGCCAAGACCATCAAGGGCTACGGCCTGGGCAAGCAGGGCCAGGCGAAGAACCCGACGCACCAGCTTAAGAAGGTCGACGTCGCGACGATCAAGGAGATGCGCGACCGATTCAACATCCCGATCCCCGACGACAAGCTTGCCGAGCTGCCGTTCTTCGTACCCGCGGCAGACTCGCCGGAGATGAAGTACCTGCACGAGCGGCGCAAGGCCCTGGGCGGCTTCCTGCCGCAGAGGCGCCGCAAGGCCGATGAAACGCCGGCGGTGCCGCCGCTCTCGGCGTTCGAGGCGGTGCTGAAAGGCTCGGGCGAAGGCCGCGAGATCTCGACCACCATGGCGTTCGTGCGGCTGCTGACGGCGCTGGTGCGCGACAAGGAGCTCGGCAAGCGCATCGTGCCGATCGTGCCCGACGAGGCGCGCACCTTCGGCATGGAGGGCATGTTTCGCCAGCTCGGCATCTTCGCGCCCGAGGGCCAGAAGTACGAGCCGGTCGACAAGGACCAGGTGATGTACTACCGCGAGGACAAGGCGGGCCAGATCCTGGAAGAGGGCATCAACGAGGCGGGTGCCTTCTCGTCCTGGATCGCGGCGGCCACCTAGTACAGCCACTCGAACG
>JBFFZT010000258.1:0-3973 GCA_041568535.1 Burkholderiales bacterium
CCTCAGCGAGGCTCCAGGCGCACAGGGCGATGAGCGCCACCCCGATGATGCGCGGAAAGAAGCCCGGGCCGAGCCGCCCGGCCGAGGACAGCAGGGCGAGCTCGGCGAACGCGAACCAGGTATAGCCGCCGGCGAGCAGCAGGATGCCGGCGAGGAACCCCGCGCGCATGAGACAGTCGGAACCGCGGCTACTTGATCGCGCCCGACTTTCTCAGGATGTCGGCGAATACGCCCTGGGTTTTCTGCAGGAAGCTGCGGAAGTCCTCACCGTAGAGCACGTTCTCGGTGAGCAGCTGCTTGTCGATGTACTCCTTCCACTCCGGCGTGGTGACCACCGTCTTCATGGTCGCGATCCACCAGTCCTGCGCTTCCTTGGGCACGTCGGGCGGCAGCACCAGGCCGCGCGGCAGCGAAATGCCGATGTCGTAGCCGAGCTCGGCGAACGTGGGCACGTTGCCGAGCGCCGCCGGCGTCGACTTGCCGCTGAAGGCGAGCGCGCGCATGTCGCCCGACTGCATCAGGCCGAGCACCTCGCCCGGGTTCGACATCGCCGCGTCGAGCGAGTTGGACAGCAGCGCGGTGATCAGCTCGCCCTGCTTGTTGAACGAGACGTAGTTGAAGGTGAAGCCGGCCTTCTCCGACACCAGCTTCGGCACGATGAAGTCAATGTTGACCGCGCCGATGCCGCCGATCGACGGCGGCTTCGCCTTCGCCGCGGCGACGAACTCCGCGAGGGTCTTGATCTTCGAGTCCTTGCTCACGAGCAGCAGCATGTCGTCCGAGGCGAGCAGCGCCACCGGCGTGAAGCTCGTCGGCCCCCATCCCGTGTTGGCTTGTAGCGGCGTGGTGATGAAGCTGCCGCTGGTCGTCGAGACGTGGTACGGGTTGCCTTTCTGCGCGAACAGGAAGCCCCAGCCCTTGGCGCCGCTGCCGCCGGGCTTGTTCTCGGCGACGATGGTCTCGGGATAGAGCTTGTACTTTTCCAGGATCGAGATCAGGGTGCGCGACATGATGTCGTTGCCGCCCCCGGGACCGAAGGCGATGGTCCAGTCCAGGCGCTTGGACGGGTAGCGGTCCTGCGACAGGGCCGGGGTGACGGCCAGGGCAAGTGCGGCGGCCGCCGCGAGCGTGGCGAAGCGTTTCGTCGTTGTCATGGTAGTTCTCCTCCTCCTGCGTTAGTCTCCCACATCTTTGGCAAAAAGTGACGGGGAGCCTCATGGGTGCGGCGGACGTGGGTCAGGACCTTCTGTACGAGGTGCGCGACGGCATCGCGCGGGTGACGTTCAACCGCCCGCAGGCGCGCAATGCGCTCACCTTCGCCATGTACGACCGTCTGGCGGAGATCTGCGCGGAGGCCGACAAGGATCGCGGGATAAAGGCGATGCTGCTGACCGGCGCCGGGGAGAAGGCTTTCGCCGCCGGCACCGACATCTCCCAGTTCCGCGCCTTCGACAAGCCGCAGGACGCGCTCGACTACGAGGCGCGCATCGACCGGGTGCTCGGGGCGCTGGAGCGCTGCCGCGTGCCGACGGTGGCGGCGATCCGCGGCGCCTGCACCGGGGGCGGCGCCGGCATCGCGGTGTGCTGCGATCTGCGCATCGCGGGCACCAGCCTGCGCACCGGTTTCCCGGTCGCGCGCACGCTCGGCAATTGCCTCTCGAGCGGCAACTACGCGCGGCTCGCCGCGCTCATCGGCCCGGCGCGCGTCAAGGACATGATCTTTCGCGCCCGCCTGCTCGAGGCGCCGGAAGCGCTCGCCATCGGCCTGGTCACGGAGGTGGTGGACGACGCCAAAGTCATGGAGCGCGCGGAGGAGGTGACGAAGCTGGTCGCCAGCCAGGCGCCGCTCACGCTGCAGGCGACCAAGGAGTCGCTGCTGCGGCTGCGGCCGTCGCTCGCCAAGGGCGAAGGCGACGACCTGATCCTCATGTGCTACATGAGTCAGGATTTCCGCGAGGGCATGCAGGCGTTCCTGGAGAAGCGCGCGCCGCAGTGGAAAGGCCAGTAATGGCCGCCGTCTTCAGGTACGTGCTGCCGGTCGAGGAGACGCACTGGAAGTTCGAGGGCGCCGCCGAGACCGCCTTTACCTGGAACTACGATACGCAGAGCGAAGAGCTGCTGCGCCTGTACGCCAAGGGCAAGCAGCAGCAGTGGGACGCCGACAAGCGCATCGACTGGTCGCAGGATGTGGACCCCGACG
Organism: Burkholderiales bacterium; assembly: GCA_041568535.1. GTDB lineage: Bacteria > Pseudomonadota > Gammaproteobacteria > Burkholderiales > SG8-39 > JAABQT01. Next base: position 2,201 of record JBFFZT010000258.1, read on the forward strand.
ACCCGATGCAGATTGCCGAGGAGATGATGCCGCTCTACGGCACGCCGCTCTACCAGCGGCTGTCCGAGCGCCAGCGCTCCGACCTGCGCTACCACAGCCAGGTGCACAACCTCTCGCAGTTCCTGCACGGCGAGCAGGGCGCCCTGGTGTGCGCGGCGCGCATCGTGCAGGACGTGCCGACGCTGGAATCCAAGTTTTACGCCGCGACGCAGGTGATGGATGAGGCGCGCCATGTCGAGGCCTACCGGCGCCTCTTGAAGGAGAAGTTCCGCTTCGTCTACCCGATCTCGCCGCCGCTGCAGCGCCTGCTCGAGCAGGCGCTCACCGACCGGCGCTGGGACTTCACCTACCTTGGCATGCAGGTGCTGATCGAGGGCCTCGCGCTCGCCGCGTTCCAGAGGATCCGCGACTACTCGAAGAATCCGCTGTGCCAGGCAGTGAATGCCTACGTCATGCAGGACGAGGCGCGGCACGTCGCCTTCGGGCGCATCGCGCTGCGCGAGTATTACCCGCAGCTCTCGGCCGCCGAGCGGCGCGAGCGCGAGCAGTTCGTGATCGAAGGCTCGTACTTCCTGCGCGACCGCCTGAACTCCGAGGAGATGTGGGCGGCGATCGGCATCGACCCGAAGGACGCGATGGGCGCGCATGCCGCCTCCGAGGGGCAGGTGCGCTTTCGCAAGCGCCTGTTCAGCCGCATCGTGCCGACGGTGAAGGACATCGGCCTGTGGAGCGACGCGGTGCAAAAGGCGTACGCCGACATGGGCGTGCTGCACTACGGCGACCGCAACGCGCAGGAGATGCTCGACCACGACGCCGCCGTGGCCGAGGAGTTCGACAAGCTGGTGGCGGCGCGCGCTGAGTCGGCGTCGCGCTGACGGTCAGAGCGAGACCGTCACCCGCAAGAACGTCGCGGGAATCGAGGTCATGCCGTTGCGTGGGCTCTTGTTCTGCGCCCGGAACAGCGCTTCGAGTTGCCCTTGCAGATCCGCCGCGCGACCGCTCTTTTCTGCGGCTTCGAAAGCGTTCATGGTCGGTCCATAATAGTTCCTGAACCGGCCGACAAAGTCCTCTGGCGCCCCGGGACAGTTGAAGGTGAACGTTTCGCGCGCGAAGGACATCCTTTCGGCCGGAACGCCGGCAGCGACGAAGCGCTCGGCAACGCTGTTCTCGACGCCCCAGGTCATCGGGCTGACGAAGCCTTCTGGGGGCGGCGGCGTGAACGCCGCGCCGATCTTCAGAATCTGCGCGACCAGCGTCGGATCGCCGGGGATCCAGTTGCCCATGATGATCCGTCCGCCGGGCCGGGTGACGCGGACCATCTCCTTCGCGACCTCGAACGGCTTGGGCGCGAACATCGCGCCGAAGATGGTCACGACCAGGTCAAAGCTCCGGTCCGGCACGTCCTTCATGTCTGAAGCGTCCCCTTCCTGAAACCTGCAGTTGGCGAGACCGAGTTCTCTTGCCCGTTTGTTCCCCGCGGCGACCAGGTTGCTTGCGATATCGACGCCAAGTACGTCGGCGCCGCGTTGCGCCGCGGGAATGGCGGTCGTTCCGTCGCCGCAACCGAGGTCGAGCACCTGGAGTCCCGCCGTGATGCCGAACTTCTCGACCAGCGCTTTTCCGCTCTCGCGCATCGTTTCCGCGATGCGGGTGAAGTCGCCTTTCTCCCATAGTGCCTTGTTCGGGTTCATCTGATCGCTCCTTGTGGGTGTCGTAGTTCAGGGCTGGTCAAACCTGGTGACGCGCGACGCCGCTCAGGCGATTTCGATCTCG
>JBFFZT010000259.1:0-3964 GCA_041568535.1 Burkholderiales bacterium
GTAGAACTCGTCCTCGGGCAGCCGGCACTGCGCGGTGAAATCCTTGCGCGCCGCGTCGACCATCACCGGCACGCCGCAGGCATAGACCTGGTGCGCGGACAGATCGGGAAAATCCTCCATCACCGCGCGGTGCACGAAGCCTGAGCGTCCCTGCCAGTTGTCTTCCGGCAGGGCCTCGGACACCACCGGCACGTACTTGAGCAGGCCCTGCGCCGCCCAGCCTTCGGCGAGCGCGTTCATGTAGAGGTCCTTGGGCCGGCGTCCGCCCCAGTACAGCGTCATCGGGCGCGAGACGCCCTTTCGCACCGCCGCCTCGATGATCGACTTGATCGGCGCAAAGCCGGTGCCGGAGGCGACGAACACGACGGGCTTCGCGGACTCTTCCCGCAGGAAGAACGTGCCGAGCGGGCCCTCGAAGCGCAGGATGTCGCGCTCCTTCATCTTGCCGAAGACATGATCGGTGAAGTTGCCGCCGGCCACATGGCGCACGTGCAGCTGCAGCAGCTCGGCGTCGTGCGGCGCGTTGGCCATGGAGAAGCTGCGGCGCGAGCCGTCCTTCAGCAGGAACTCGATGAACTGGCCAGCGAGAAAAACGAGCTTTTCGTTGGCCGGGAGCTTCAGGTGCAGCCCCATGACGTCGTCGGCGAGGCGCTCGAGCTTCTGCACCCGGCACGGCAGCAACTTCACCTCGATGCCTTTCGCGGCGCCGATGGTGCGCGCCTCGATCACCAGGTCGGTGCGGGGCTTCGCCTGGCAGAAGAGCGCCTTGCCGCGCGCCTTGTCCTCGTCGGGCAGCGCCTTGGGCTGGTACACGCCGTAGTCCACCGTCCCTGACACGATCTTCCCCTTGCACGTGCCGCAGGCGCCGTTCTTGCACCCGTAGGGCAGGACAAAGCCCTGGCGCAGCGCCGCTGCCAGTACCGCCTCGCCGTCTTCGACCTGGAACTGCTGACCACTCGGCTGGATCGTGACGCTGTGCATGTTCGCTAGAATGCCACCAATGAAAACGTTGTTGATCGCCGGTTTCGGCGACGTCGCGCGCCGCGCTGTGCCGCGGCTCGAGGCGCACTACGCGCTGCACGCGCTGTCGCGCCGCCACGGCTTCGACCTCGACCGGCCCGAGACCCTGCATGCCCTGCCCGCGGCGCATGCCGTGCTGCACTGCGCCCCGCCGCCGAATGCCGGCGTGGCGGACACGCGCACCACGCATCTGCTTGCCGCGCTCGGGAAGGGCCGGATTCTACCGGCGCGCGTGGTCTACGTCAGCACGAGCGGGGTCTACGGCGATTGCGGTGGCGCGCGCGTGGACGAATCGCGCCGCGTGCACCCGCAGACGGATCGCGCACGCCGCCGCGTGGACGCCGAGCGCCAGCTGACGCTCTGGTGCAGCGCGCGCGGCGTGGCGCTCGTGATCCTGCGCGTGCCCGGGATCTACGCAGCCGACCGGCTGCCGCTCGACCGGCTGCGAAGCGGCACGCCGGCGCTGCGCGAGGAGGACGACGTGTATACCAACCACATCCATGCCGAGGATTTGGCGGCGATCGTCGCGCGCGCGCTGGACGATGCCACGCCCGGCGGCATCTACAACGCGAGTGACGACAGCGAAATGCGCATGGGCGATTGGCTCGACCTGGTCGCCGAGCGCGCCGGGCTGCCGCGGCCGCCGCGCATCGCGCGTAGCGAGGCCGCGGGACGCATCGCGCCCGCGCTGCTGTCCTTCATGAGCGAGTCGCGGCGCCTCGTCAATCAGCGCATGAAGCAGCACCTGAGGGTGCAGCTGCGCTACCCCACCGTGTTCGAGGGCGTGCCGCGCACCCGGGAGGCCGCGTGAGCGCGCTGCTCGTGATCACCAACTTGCCCGACCGGGCCGCGGCCGAGAAGCTCGCCGACGCGCTCGTCGAGAAGCGCCTTGCGGCCTGCGTCAACATCCTCTCCCCCTGCCGCTCGGTGTATCGCTGGCAAGGCGCCGTGCAGCGTGAAGAAGAGCATCCCGTGCTCATCAAGACGACGCGGGAGGCCTACGCGGCGCTCGAGGCGCAGATCCGCGCGCTGCACCCCTACGAACTTCCGGAGATCATCGCGGTCCCAATCGAGCGGGGACTGCCGGCTTACCTGGACTGGGTAAACGCGGAAACCGCAGCCGCCCCGTGATCCGACTCCTAGCCCTCTGCCTGACCCTGGCCGCGCCGCTCGCCGCGGCCCAGGACCTGCTCGAGCCGGAAAAGGCGTTTCAGTTCTCCGCGCGCGCGCTCGGCGCCGATGCGCTCGAGGTGCGCTTCGCGATCGCCGACGGCTACTACATGTACCGCGAGCGCTTCAAGTTCGAAGCGCAGAACGGCCAGCTGGGCGCAGCCGAGCTGCCGCGCGGCGTGCGCAAGACGGACCAGTTCTTCGGCGACACCGAGGTCTACCGCAAGGAAGTGACGATCCGCGTGCCGGTGGCGCCGGGCGCGGCGGATCCGCTGCTGCTGGTCGTCACCTCGCAGGGCTGCGCCGACATCGGCGTGTGCTATGTGCCGATGGAATCGCGCGCCACCCTGAGGCTGGCCGTCGCGTTGCTGCCGCCCTCGGTGAGCGAGGGGCCGCGCAGCGTGCCCGAAGCGCCGCGCTGGTCGATCTACGCCAGCGACCTCGACATCGCGGCGCTATTCCAGGGCAATGCCGCGCTCGTCCTCGCCGGTTTCTTCGGCTTCGGGCTGCTGCTCACGTTCACGCCGTGCGTGCTGCCCATGATCCCGATCCTGTCGTCGATCATTGCCGGCGAGGGCCGCAGCCTCGACAAGCGGCGCGCCTTCGCGCTCTCGGCGAGCTACGTGCTTGGCATGGCGCTCGCCTATGCCGCGGCCGGCATCGCCGCGGCGTACTCCGGGTCGCTGATCGCCGCGGCGCTGCAGAATCCCTGGGTGCTCGGCACTTTCGCCGCGGTTTTCGTGTGGCTTGCGCTGTCGATGTTCGGTTTGTACGAGATCGCGCTGCCCGGGTTCCTGCACCAGCGCCTGTCCTCGGCGCACCAGCGCCTGCGCGGCGGGCGCATCGCCTCGGTGGCGGCGATGGGCGTGCTCTCGGCGGTGATCGTCAGCCCGTGCGTCGCGGCGCCGCTCGCGGGCGCGTTGCTCTACATCTCGCAAAGCCGCGACGTCGCGCTGGGCGGCGCGGCCCTGTTCTCCATGGCGCTCGGCATGGGCGTGCCGCTCATGGTGGTGGGCGTATCCGAGGGCGCGCTGCTGCCCAAAGCCGGCCCGTGGATGAACGGGGTGAAGAAGTTCTTCGGCGTGCTGCTGCTGGCGGTGGCGATCTGGATCGCCTCGCCGGTGCTGCCGGGCGTGGTGGTGATGCTGGCCTGGGCGGCGCTGCTGGTGGGCTCGGGCGTGTACCTGCGCGCCGTCGATCGGCTGCCCGAGGAGGCGAGCGGCATGGTGCGCCTTGGCAAGGGCGCGGGCATCCTTGCGCTGGTGGCGGGCGTGGCCCTGATGATCGGCGCGCTCTCCGGCAACCGCGATCCGCTGCGGCCGCTGGCGGGGCTCGCGGGCGCGGCACGCGAAGTGCCCGTCGCGTTCAATCGCGTGAACTCGCTCGGCGAGCTCGACACGGCGCTGCGCGCTCCCGGCAAGCCGGTGATGCTCGATTTCTATGCCGACTGGTGCGTGTCGTGCAAGGAGATGGAGGCGTTCACGTTCAGCGACCCGCGCGTGCGCCGCGAGCTCGCGCGCATGCTGCTGCTGCAGGCCGACGTGACCGAGAACAACGCCGAGCACAAGGCGCTGCTCAAGCGCTTCTCGCTGTTCGGCCCGCCGGGCATCATCTTTTTCGACGCGCAGGGCCGCGAGATCCGCGGGCTGCGCGTCGTCGGCTACCAGGATGCCGAGCGCTTCCTGACGACGCTCGAGCGCGCCGCCGCCGACTGAGCGCAGCCGTGCGGCGCCACCTGCAGGGGATCGATCACGCCGTGATCGTGGTGCGCGAC
>JBFFZT010000260.1:0-3961 GCA_041568535.1 Burkholderiales bacterium
CTGCGCGCGACTGCCGCCGATACGCTCGTGCTCCGTCATGTGCGGCTCGATCAGCGCGAGCGCTTTCGCGTGGTCCTGCCGCGCGAACGCGTCGAAGGCTTCGGCGAGGTGCGGCACGATCGGACCGGCGAGGAGCTTGCCGGCCTCCTGCCGGTCGCGCAGCTCGTGCAGCATGTTGTCCAGCGCGAGCTGGTCTGCGGTCGCCGCATACGCGAGCGCGCGGTGCACGTCGGCGAACGCGAGGCCCGCGGCGGGGAAGTTCTTCGAGCCGTAGGCGCTGACCTCCTTCCACAACCTCTCGTCACGCCGATGACCGGCGAGCTCGGCGCGCCACAGGAACGCGGCGGCGTCGGTCAGCACGTTGATCGGCGGGCCCCAGGCGCCGCCCGGGTGCACGCCTTGCAGGTAGGTGCGCTTCGCGGCCTCGTAGTCGCCCAGCTCGAGCTGCCAGAGCGCGATGTGCCAGTGGATGTGGCAATTGAGCAAGCCTTCTTTCGCGTACCCCTTGATCCATTCCTGGAGGAACTTGAGGCCTTGCTCCTTCTCGTCGGCCTCGTAGTGCACGTGTGCCTTCACATGCGCGCCGTGCGCGCTATCCGGATCCAGCTGCATCGCGCGTTCGATGGTCTTTCTTGCAACCTCGGTGTCGCCGGTCTCGACCTGGGCGAACGCGAGCTGCACCAGGAACCAGGGTTCATCGCCGTAGTGCGGCGCGAGCTCTTCCATCAGCGCGCGCAGCTCCTGCTCCCGGCCCTCGCGGCCGGAAAAGCCGATCAGACCGAAAACGCCGGTACAGGGCGCGAGCGCCATCGCGTCGGCCGGGTGCTGCTTCAGGTGCTCGCGCGCGAGCTTGTAAGCCTTGGCCGAGCCGCCCTCGACGGTGAGGAGCACCACCTCGGCGACGGTTCGTTCGCGCGCGGGAAGCTTCGGCAGCAGCGCGCGCGCCTTGGCGGCGGCCGCCTTCGCTTCGGGGATGCGCGCGGCGAGGAACAGCGCGCGCGCCAGGCCCGCATGCGCCAGCGCATGCTCCGGATCCGCGTCGATCGCGCGCTGAAACGCGCGCTCCGGCGCAGGTTTCGCCGTGAGCAGCAGCTCGACGCCTTCGAAGTAGGCCTTCTGCGCCGTGCTCACGCGCGCAGCTTGAACCTCTGGATCTTGCCCGTCGCCGTCTTCGGCAGCTCGTTGGCGAACTCGATCCAGCGCGGGTATTTGTACGGCGCGAGCTTTTCCTTCACGTGCGCCTTCAGCTCGTCCTCGGTCGCCTTTGCCCCGGGCTTGAGCACGACGTAAGCCTTCGGCTTCACCAGCTTCTGCTCGTCTTCCTTGCCGATCACCGCCGCCTCGAGCACGGCAGGATGGCCCACCAAAGCCGCCTCCACCTCCGCCGGCGACACCCAGATGCCCGACACCTTCAGCATGTCGTCGGTGCGTCCGCCGTAGGCGTAGAACCCGTCCGCGTCTTGCGTGTACTTGTCGCCGCTCTTGGTCCAGGCGCCGACGAAGGTGGCGCGGCTCTTGGCGCGGTTGTTCCAGTAGTACATGGCGCTCGTCGGCCCGCGGATCTCGAGCTCGCCGAGCTCGCCCTGCTTTACCGGCCTGCCCTCCTCGTCCATCAGCCGCAGCTCGTAGCCGGGCACCGCCTTGCCGGTGGTGCCGTAGCGGAGCTCGCCCGGGCGGTTGGAAAGAAAGATGTGCAGCATCTCGGTCGAGCCGATGCCGTCCAGGATGTCGAGGCCGGTCTTTTCCTTGAAGCTCTTCGCGATCTGCGGCGGCAGCGCCTCGCCCGCGGAGACGCAGATGCGCAGCGCGAGCGCCTCCTTCTTCGGGAACGCGGCATCGGCGAGCATCGCCGCGTACAGCGTCGGCACGCCGTAGAACAGCGTCGGCTTCTTCTCCGTCAGGCGCTTGAACACCGCGGCCGGGGTCGGGCGCTCGGCCATCAGCACCGAGGTCGCGCCCAGCGCGAGCGTGAAGGAAAGCGAGTTGCCCAGGCCGTAGGCGAAAAACAGCTTCGCCGCCGAGAACACGATGTCGGATTCCTTCATGCCGAGCACGTCGCGCGCGTACAGCTCGGCCGTCTCGAGCATGCTCGTATGCGCGTGCACCGTGCCCTTGGGCATGCCGGTCGAGCCGGAGGAATAGAGCCAGAAGCAGGCGTCGTCGCGCGTCGTCGGCGCAGCGTCCAGCTTCGCGCTGCCCTTCGCGAGCACGTCGTTGAAGGACGAGCCGGTCACGATCACGTGCTTCAGGAACGGCAGATTCTCCAGGATCGGCTTGAACTGCGGCAGCAGCGCTTCCGAGACCACGAGCGCCCGGGCGCGGCTGTCCGAGAGCATGTACTGGTAGTCCTTGGTGGTGAGCAGCGTGTTCACCGCCACCGGGATGATGCCGGCGCGAATCGCGCCAAGGAACGCCACCGGCCAGTCGTTGGTGTCGTGCATCGCGAGCAGCACGCGGTCCTCCATGCGCAGCCCCATCGCCAGCAGGCCGCTGCCGAAGCGGTTCACGCGCTCGGCGAGCTGCGCGTAGGTCAGCGTGCCCGCGTCGTCATGGAACGCGGCCTTGGCGCCGCGCCCGGCCTTCAGATTGCGCTCGATCAGATCGAATGCCGCGTTGTAGGCGCGGGACGTGTCCATACGCTCCTCCTCCGCTTTTTATTCTAGGCCGACTGCGCGAGCCTTTCGCGTACCTTCTGCACCCAGGCCTCGGCCCATTCGATCGCCACCTCTTCGGGCAGGGTGCCGCCGGAAGCATCGTGCGTGTAGCGCTCGCCGATGCGCTCGGCGCCGAGGCTCGAGAGCAGCTCGTCGAAGCGCTTGCCACCGAAATTGAAGGTCTCAGCGTAGGTGCGATCGCCCAGGCCGAACACGCCGTAGCGCACGCCGGCGAGGTCGGGCTTCTGCGCGCCGAGCGCCTCGTAGAGCGCCTTGGCGTTGTCCGGCACATCGCCCTGCCCGTAGGTCGAAGTGCACACGAGGTACACGGCCTCGCGGTCGGCGAAGATCGACGGCTCGAGCTTGTCCATCAGATGCGTGACGACCTGGAGGTCGTCGCCATCGAGCGCGAGCTCCATTTCCTGCGCGCACATCTGCGCGGTGCCGGTCATGGTGCCGACGAGGATGTTGATTTTCATACGCGGCACAGTATAATGCATGATTCTGTCATCGTAAAGCACTATATTGCATATGGGCGCCCCCTCCCTGCCGCTGCACCGCGACGACCACGCCGAAGCCGCCTACCTCGCCCGGCTCGGCGAGCGCGTGCGCGCCTGGCGCGCCGAGCACGCGATGACGCGCAAGACGCTGGCCCTCGCCTCGGGCGTTTCCGAGCGCTACCTGGCGCAGCTCGAATCCGGCCAGGGCAACATCTCGGTGCTGCTGCTGCGGAAGCTCGCGCACGCCATGCAGGTCCCGGTCGAGCTGCTGGTACGCGAGCACGGCGATGCCGCCAAGGTCGCGCGCATCGCGCTGCTCGGGCTGCGCGGCGCCGGCAAGTCGACGCTGGGCGCGAAGCTCGCGCAGTCGCTGCAGGTGCCGTTCATCGAGCTCGACCGCGAAGTCGAGAAGGAAGCCGGCGCGCCGCTCGCCGAAGTGTTTTCCATGTACGGCCAGGAGGCGTTCCGGCGCTTCGAGAGAAAGGCGCTGGCGCGTGTGCTGAAGCAATCGCCGCGCGCCGTGATCGCCACCGGGGGGAGCCTGGTCACCGATCCCGATACCTACAGCCTGCTGCTCGACCACTGCACCTGTGTGTGGCTGAAAGCCACGCCCGAGGAGCACATGGCGCGCGTCATGGCGCAGGGCGACGTGCGCCCGTTCAGGGGCAGCCCGGCGGCGCAGGAGGAGATCCGCGACCTGCTCGCCGACCGCGACCGCCTCTACGCGCGCGCCGACGCCGTGCTCAACACCTCCGGCCGTCCCGCCAAGCAAAGCCTCGCCGAGCTGAAAGCGCTCGTCGCCAAGGA
>JBFFZT010000261.1:0-3936 GCA_041568535.1 Burkholderiales bacterium
ATCCCGGAGTTCATCCGCAGGATGGCGGAGAAGGACTTCCGCGGCGCCTACGACGCCATCGCCGAGACCAATCTTCTCGCGGCCGTGTGCGGCCGCGTCTGCCCGCAGGAGACGCAGTGCGAGGAGGTGTGCACGGTCGGCGAGTCGCTCGAGCCGGTGGCGATCGGTCGGCTCGAGCGCTTCGTGGGCGACGCGGCGATCCAGAACGGCTGGGTCAGGCTGCCCGCCATCGAGCCGAACGGTTTTCGCATCGGCATCGTCGGCTCGGGACCGGCCGGCATGGCGTGCGCGGCGGACATGGCCAAGGCCGGATGCGAGGTGACGGTGTTCGAGGCGTTCCACCAGCCCGGCGGCGTGCTGAAGTACGGCATCCCGGATTTCCGGCTGCCGAACGAGGTGGTCGACGCCGAGATCGGGAACCTGCGCAGGATCGGCGTCAAGTTCGAGTGCAACACCCTGGTCGGGCGCCTGTTCACGATCGAGCAGATGATCGACGAGATGGGGTTTCACGCCGTGTTCATCGGCACCGGCGCCGGCTACCCGTCGATGCTCGGCGTGCCCGGCGATTCGCTGAACGGCGTGCTCTCGGCCAACGAGCTCCTCACGCGCTGCAACCTGATGCGCGCCCGCGACTTTCCCGCGCACGACACGCCGGTGCCGCTCGGCAGGCGCGTCGCCGTGATCGGCGCGGGCAACACCGCCATGGACGCGATGCGCGTGTGCCTGCGCCTGGGCGCGGAAAAGGTCTACTGCGTCTACCGGCGCTCGCGCACCGAGTGCCCCGCGCGCGCGGAGGAAGTGCACCATGCCGAGGAGGAAGGCGTCGAGTTCCACTGGCTCACTGCGCCCGTCGCCATCCTCGACGACGGCAGGGGCGGCGTGCGCGGCATGCGCTGCGTGCGCATGGAGCTCGGCGAGCCCGACGCCTCCGGGCGGCGCCGGCCGGTGCCGCTCAAGGACAGCGAGTTCGACTTCGAAGCCGACCAGGTAGTGTACGCAATCGGCACCAACGCCAACCCGATCATCGGCCAGACCTCGCGCCTCAAGCTGAGCCCGCGCGGCTACATCCAGGCCGACGCGCAGTTCGCCACCTCGGTCGCCGGCGTCTACGCCGGCGGCGACATCGTCACCGGCGCCGCGACCGTGATCGAGGCGATGGGCGCCGGCCGCAGGGCCGCGCGCAGCATGAAGGCCTACCTCGGCATCCGCGACGCGGCGCGCGAGGCTGCCGGCGGCACGCTGTTCGGCATCGACCTGCGCGAGCACAATTTCGCCCGCCTGCGCGCCGCCTAGGAGCCCCATGGAAATCGCGCAAAAGACCGTCACCACGCTCAAGGAGCACATCGTCGAGGTGATCAGCGATTCGGGCGAAGGCGCGCAGCGCTGCGGGCAGTCGCTCGGCGCGATCGCCGCGCGCATGGGCAACGGCATCTGGACGGTGGAGATCATCCCGGCCGAGATCCGCCCGCCGGCGCGCAGCATCGCCGGCGCGAGCGGCAACCGCATCCGCATCGGCGCGAGGCGCGTCACCAATGGCGGCGACGAGACCGATCTGGTGGTCGCCTTCAACGAGCAGGTGCTGCTCGGTCGCGTGCGCGCCGGTGAACTGAAGCCCGGCTGCGTCATCCTGCTGGAGAACATGTGGCGCAGCCACGCCGACGCGGCGATTGCCGCTTCGTACGTCGAGACGCACGACCGCCTGATGGAGGCCGGCTACCGCGTGCTCGAAATCCCGATGGAGCAGGCCTGCCGCGCGCTGGTCGCCGACCCGCGCCGCGGCAAGAACATGTTCGCGCTCGGCATGCTGTGCAACCTGTACAGCCTCGACCTGCAGCTCGCGCGCGAGCAGGTGGCGCTCGCGTTCGGCAAGAAGGACCCGAAGGTGGTGGAGCAGAACGTGAAGCTGCTCGACGCGGGCCACGATTGGGCCGAGGCGCATCTCGACTTCAAGTACCGCATCCCTGCCGAGCGCTCGAGCGAGCCGCAGGTGGTGATGAACGGCAATACCGCGGTGGCGCTCGGCATCCTCGCCTCGGGCATGGAGGTCTGCGCCATGTACCCGATCACGCCCGCCACCTCGGCGTCGCATTACCTGAGCGACGTGTTCGAGAAAGTCGGCGGCGTCGTGCACCAGGCCGAGGACGAGATCGCGGCCTGCGCCTTCGCCATTGGTGCGTCCTACGCGGGCAAGTGCACGGTGACCATCACTTCCGGACCCGGCTACTCGCTCAAGCAGGAGGCGATCGGGCTCGCCGTCATGGGCGAGATCCCGCTGGTGGTGGTCAATGTGCAGCGCGGCGGGCCGAGCACCGGCCAGCCCACCAAGGTCGAGCAGGGCGACCTGCTCGCCGCCGTTTTCGGCAGCCACGGCGACGCGCCCAAGGTGGTGATGGCGCCGAGCACCATCGAGGACTGCTTCTACTCGATCATCACCGCGCGCCGGATCGCCGAGACTTTCAACATGGTCGTGGTGGTGCTCTCGGACGCGAGCCTGGCGACCTCGCAGCAGCCGTTTCCGCGCCCCGCGTTCAGCGAGTCCTGGATGGCGCCGCCGATCGATCAGAGCGCGGCGCCCGAGGGCATGAAGCCCTACGACTGGAACGCCGCCACCGGGCTCGCGCAGCGCTTCATCCCGGGCCAGCCGAACGGCATGCACACGCTCACCGGGCTCGCGCACGACCGCTCGAGCCACGTCGCCTACGACCCCGAGATCAACGAGGAAAGCATTCACTTTCGCAGCCTGAAGCTCGCGGCGCTGCAGCGCACGCTGAAGACGCCGCCCGTGTTCGGCGATGACGCGGGGGACCTGCTCGTCGTCGGCTGGGGCAGCACCCAGGGCGCGATCGAGGAAGCCGTCGCCGCGTTGCGCGAGGACGGTCACCGGGTGTCCTCGATGCACTTGCGGTTCCTGCAGCCGCTGCCCGGCGGCCTGAGGCAGATCATGCAGCGCTTCGGCCAGGTGATGACCGTCGAGGGCAACTGGAGCGACCGTCCCGAGGACGCGATCATCGACCAGGATAACCGGCGCTACTCGGCGCTCGCGCTGCTGCTGCGCGCGCGCACCCTGGTCGATGTGGACTGCTGGAGCGAAGTGAAGGGACAGCCGATCAAGCCGGCCTCCATCCGACGGGCGCTGCTCGACAAACTGGATCGCAAGACGAAGGAAACCCGGCAATGACGATGCTGGCCACCGAATGCCTGCTGCAGTTGTGCGAGCAGCGCTTCGAGATCGAGGACTACCAGAGCGGGGTGCCGCGCTGGTGCACGGGCTGCGGCGACAACGCGATTCTCGCCGCAGTGCAGCGGTTGTGCCGGGACGAGGGCTTGCGGCCGGAAAAGACCGTGTTCGTGTCCGGCATCGGCTGCTCCAGCCGGTTTCCGCATTACATGCGGACGTACGGCTTCCACGGCATCCACGGCCGCGCGCTGCCCGTGGCCGAAGGCGTGCGCTTGGCGCGGCCCGATCTGACCGTGTTCGTGAACACCGGCGACGGCGATTGCTGCAGCATCGGCGCCGCGCACTGGATCCACGCCATCCGCTACAACATGCATCTCACCGTGTTCCTGCACGACAACCAGATCTACGGGCTGACCAAGATGCAGGCCTCGCCGACCTCGCCGCGCGGCCTGAAAAGCAACACCACCCCGCGCGGCACGACGCTGGAGGCGCTGCAGCCGCTCAGCGTCACGCTCGGCGTGCAGAACGTCTCGTTCGTCGCGCAGGCGGTCGACTGGATCCCGGAGTCGCTCTACGAGATCGTCAAGGCGGCCTATCACCACAAGGGCTTCTCGTTCGTGCGCATCGTGCAGCGCTGTCCGGAATGGCTGCCGCAGATCTGGGACCCCTGGCTGCACGATCCGCAGCGCATCCTGATGCTGCGCCACGAGCGCGGCATGCAGATGAGCGACGGCCTCGCCAAGGTGCACCGCAACCAG
>JBFFZT010000262.1:0-3910 GCA_041568535.1 Burkholderiales bacterium
GCTCGACGACGAGCGTCGGCACCTCCAGGCGCTTCAGGCGCGCGGCGAGCGCGAGCCCGCCCTGCCCGCCGCCGACGATGAGCACGTAGGGCTGCAGCGCGAAGCCGAGCTCGGCGGCGTCCTTGCGCCGGCGCTCGAGCCACGACAGCCGCTCCGGCACCACGCCGTGCTCGAGGCCGCGCGCGCGCAGCGGCCCCGCCGGCTCCTCGAAGCCCTTCAGCTCCTGCAGCGTGGTAAGGATCGTCCAGCAGCGCCCGTCGCGCAGCCGCAGGTGCCCGGTGCCGCGCCCGAGCGCGGTTTCAAACGCGAACCAGCCTTCGACCACGCCGTCGCCGGTCTTCACGGGCTCGGCAAGGGCGAAGAACCCGCCCGGCGCCGCCGGCCCGAGCGTCGCCGAAAGCATGGCCTGGATCTCGCCGCGCCCTTCGAAGGTCTTGATCGTCCAGGTCAGGGCGATCAGATCGCGCCAGTAGCATTGATCGTCAAACAGCTTCGCGCTGCCGTCGATGTCGCCGCGCTCGAGGCACTTGCCGAACTTCTGCAGCCATTTTGCGATGGGATTGGCCATGGGGGTGCGCGCATTTTCGCCCACAACGCGGATCCGATCTGCGCCGGATGTCCTGGGGGCGGAGAGCCGCGGGAATGAGAACTACTTCTTGCCTTTCAGCAGCTGTTCCAGTGCGGCGAGCGGCTTGTGCGTTGCGGGCGAGCGCGGCTTCTCGGCGCCGCCGCCGGCGCGCGCATCCTCGACGCGCGCATGCTCGTTCTCATGGCAGTAGATGCACAGCAACTCCCAGTTCGAGCCATCGGGCGGGTTGTGATCGTGGTTGCCGTCCTTGTGGTGCACCGTCAGCTCGCGCAGGCGCGAGGCCGGAAACTCGCGCGCGCAGCGCGTGCAGATCCACGGCAGGAGCTTGAGCGCCTGCTCGCGGTACGTGGACAATGGCGGTTTCACGTTGCGCCTATCATGCCTACTGTGCAGAAATCGCTCAACTTCCGCACCCGCGGCCGCGGCACCACCGACGTCACCGCGGAAGTGGCGCAGGCGGTGCGCGAATCCGGGATCCAGACCGGCCTGTGCAACGTGTTCCTGCAGCACACCAGCGCCTCGCTCATCCTGTGCGAGAACGCCGCGCCCGCGGTGCGCCGGGACCTGGAGACCATCCTGGCGCGGCTCGCGCCCGACGGCGACCCCGCTTACGCGCACGACGACGAGGGCCCGGACGACATGGCGGCGCATGCGCGCACCGTGCTGACGACGAGCGCGCTGCAGATCCCGGTGGTGGCAGGGCGCCTCGCCCTCGGCACCTGGCAGGGCATCTACCTCTGGGAGCATCGCCACGCGCCCCATTCGAGAAGCGTGGTGGTGACGGTGCTCGGTCAGGACTGAGGCGCGAGCAGCACCAGCTCCGGCGGCTTGCCCTTCTCCACGAACACGATCGCGTTCTGCTCGTAGCTGCGGCCGAGCACCTCGGCCTCGGCGCGCGTCATGCCGAGGACGAGCACGCTCGGCTCGGCCGGCCATTCGTTCTGCGGGTCGCGGCCCTCGCCGGCAAAGCAGGCGTACCCGGCCTCGCGCTGGGCCCGCAGCAGCGCCGTGGTCGCGAGCACGTTCTCGCTCTGCCCCGCGCGCCGGCCGTGCGGGTTGGCGGCGGTGACGTAGGCCGCCGTGTCCGCGCCCTCGGCGTCGAGCAGCGCGTCGAGCGCCGCGCTCGCTTCGCCGATGTGCAGCACCAGCTCGGGCTCGCCGAATACGACGTAATCCGCGGCCAGGTAGGCGGCGATCAGGTCGGGGCCGACCGGCATCAGAGCGCGCCGCAGTCCTGCGGCGCCAGGATGCGAAACTGCGTCACGCGCTGCGCGAGCGCCAGTACCGCCTGATCCTTGGAAATCAGGAGCTGCGCCCCCGCGCCCGCCGCCAGCTCGAGGAATTTCTGATCGTCGGGATCCTTGCACCGCGGCAGCTCGCCCGGGCTGCCCGTCGGCACGCGGCGCGACACGCTGCGGCAGCGCGCGATGCAATGCGTCTGCTCGTCGGCCTCCAGGGAGTACTTGCCGAGGTCGTAGGCGAGCACGCGCACCAGCTCCGCCTCGCAGGCTGCGTCGATCACGATCTCGATGCGTCCCGCCGACTGCGCTTCGCGCAGCGGCCCGACCGACGGGTCGTCGAACACCAGCCAGTCGAGCCAGACCTGGGTGTCGAGGACCACCCTCACCCCTGCCATACGGCGTAGCCCTCCTCGCGCAGCCCGATGGCGAGCTCCACCTCCATGTCGCGCGCCGCCTCGTACGGCATCGGATTGGCGTAGGCGTAGAGCTTCGGCAGCAGCCGCAGGCCGAAGCGCTGCACGTAGGCGTTCGCGCGGATGCCCGCCTTGTGCTTGGCGAAGCGCGCCTCCGGCGTGAGTCCGGTCATGCCGACGTAGACGCAGGGCTTGAGCATGTCGCGCTCCGGGTTGGCCCGGCGAAAGCGCGCGAGGTTGAGCACCGCGGGGTCGAGCTCGACCACGTAGACATGGTGGTGATGGCGGGCGCGGCGCTTCTTTCTCATGCCTGCCCGGTCAAGCTTACACTGCGCCCGGTATGCCGCTGCCCCCCGAGTACCTGCGCCAGATCACGCGCGAGGAGATGAACGCGCTGCCGATTCGCCGCTACGAGGGCACGGTGCACCTGGTCGAGTCGCCGGCGCAGCTCGAGGGCGCCGCGGCGGACATCCTGCAGGAAGCCGCGGTCGGCTTCGACACCGAGACGCGGCCGGCCTTTCGCAAAGGGGAAAGCCACCTGCCGAGCCTCGCGCAGGTGGCGACCGCGCGCGCCGTGTACCTGTTCCCGCTGCAGCGCCTGGATTGCTCGCGATTGCTCGTCGAGCTGCTGGGCGCGCCGCACATCGTCGCCGCCGGCGTGGCGCTCGCCGACGACCTGCGCCAGTTGAAGCAGTTGTTCGATTTCGAGGCGGCGGCGGCCCTCGATCTCGGGCACGTCGCGCGGCGCCACGGCCTCAAGCAGACCGGGCTGCGCAACCTGACCGGCATCTTCCTCGGCACGCGCATCCCGAAGGGCACCAAGACCACCAACTGGGCGGCGCCGCGCCTCACGCCGCAGCAGGTCAGGTACGCGGCGACCGACGCCTGGGCGTGCCGCGAGCTGTACCTGCGCTTCGCCGCGCTCGAGCTACTCTGAGCCCTCTTTCAGCATCGCGTCGAGCTTGCCGCTCGCCATGAGCTTTTCCAGGTCGCTCGCCCCGCCCACCAGCACGCCGTTCACGAACACCATGGGAAACGTCTGCCAGCCGGTCCACAGCTTCAGCGGCAGGCGCTTGCGCCAGCCCGAGAGGTAGGAGCCGTACTCGAGGTAGGTGTACTCGAGCCCCGCGGCATCGAGCAGCCGGCGCGCCTTCTTCGGCGCCGGGTTCATCTTCATGCCGACGACGACGATGCGCTTCGCTTCGATCACCTGTTGGACTTCCTTGATGATGTCCACGCCCCAGCCGGCGATCTTGTCGCGGATCGCGGGATGCACGAGCGCCTGGTCGAAAAGGGGTCGGGGCATGGCCTAGGGCCGCGTATCGTACGCCCGAAACCGGATCGCCGGGTCGCGCTTGATCTGCTCGACGAGCGCCACTTCCCAGTCGAGGTAGGCGCGCGCGTGCTTCTCGTAGTCGGCGCCGTGCTCGTGGTCGTAGGGCTTGTACCAGACGTCGTCGAGCGTGGTGCTGGCGTTGGCGCCGATGCCGTCCTCGGTCGGCAGCCCGGCGGCAAGCCACGCGGCGTTGCCGCCCGCGAGCACCTGCACGCGCGCGTGCGGCCACAGCGCGGCCGCTTCCGGCGCGGCGAGATGCGCGAGCAACCCGTCGTCGGACGTGAGCACCAGATCGGTCGCCTCGCCGATCTTCGCGCGCGCCGCATCGAGC
>JBFFZT010000263.1:0-3906 GCA_041568535.1 Burkholderiales bacterium
CACCAGCGGCGACTCGCGCACGGGCGCGCCCATGTCGACGCTCACCTCGCCGTCGGC
Source organism: Burkholderiales bacterium (assembly GCA_041568535.1). Classification (GTDB taxonomy): domain Bacteria; phylum Pseudomonadota; class Gammaproteobacteria; order Burkholderiales; family SG8-39; genus JAABQT01. Next base: position 58 of record JBFFZT010000263.1, read on the forward strand.
CTCCAGCCGCGGCACGATCACCCCGGCGGGCGTCTCGACGCGGATCGCCTTCTTCTTCGTCAGGCCTTTCGCGTGCACGAACTTTACGAAGCAGCGCGCGCCGTTGCCGCACTGCTCGACCTCGCCGCCGTCGGCGTTGAAGATGCGGTAGCCGAAGTCGTTCGCGGCGTCGCGCGCCTTCTCCACCACCAGCAGCTGGTCGCAGCCCACGCCCAGGTGCCGGTCGGCGATGCGCCGCACCTGCTCGCGCCCGAGCGCGAACGGCGCGCGCGTGGCGTCCACCACGACGAAGTCGTTGCCCGCGCCCTGCATCTTGGTGAACGCGATCAGAGGCAAGCGGCGAGCGTCGCGCACACGTGCCGGATCTGCCCGTCCGTGAGCTGGGGATAGATGGGAAGCGACAGCACCTCGTGCGCCGCGGCCTCGGAGGCGGGCAGCGACAGCCCGCCGAACTCCTTTTCGTACACCGGCTGGCGGTGCAGCGGGATCGGGTAGTAGACGCCGCTCGCCACGCCCGCCTCGGTGAGCGCCTTCCTCACCGCGTCGCGGTTCTGCACGCGCACGGTGAACTGGTGATAGACGTGCGCGCCGCGCCCGTGCGCCGCGGGCAGCTGCAGCTTCGCGCCGGCGAGGAGCTCGCGGTAGCGCGCCGCGTGCTTCTGCCGCCGCGCCGTGAAATCCGCGAGGTGCGGGAGCTTCGCGCGCAGGATTGCCGCCTGCAGCTCGTCCAGGCGGCTGTTGTAGCCGATCTCCTCGTGCAGGTAGGTCTGCCGGCTGCCGTGGTGCCGGAGCATGCGCAGGCGCGTGTCGTGGCGCGCCTCGCGCGCGGTGACCAGGCCCGCGTCGCCGTAGGCGCCGAGGTTCTTCGTCGGATAGAACGAGAAGCAGCCGAAATCGCCCCAGGCGCCGGCCGGCGTGCCCGCGTAATCCGCGCCGATCGCCTGCGCCGCGTCCTCGATCAGCACGATGCCGCGGCGCGTGCACAGGTCGGCGATCGCCGGCATCTCGGCGCACTGGCCGAACAGGTGCACCACGATCACCGCGCGCGTGCCCGGCGTGAGCGAGCGCTCGAGCGTGGCGGCGGTGAGGTTGAAGCTCGCCGGGTCGACGTCGGCGAACACCGGCGTCGCGCCGACGTAGGAGATGGCTTCCGCCGTGGCGATGAAGGTGAAGGCCGGCGTCACCACCTCGTCGCCCGGCCCCACGCCCGCGGCGCGCAGCGCCAGGTGCAGCGCGTCGGTGCCGGAGTTGCACGCCACCGCGTGCGGCACGCGCGTGAGCGCCGCGATCTCCTTTTCCAGCGCCGCGCCCTCGGGCCCGAGGATGAAATGGCCCGAGGCGAGCACGCGCCCGATCGCCGCGGCGATCTGGGCGCCGAGCTCCGCCTGCTCGGCGGCGAGGTCGAGGATCGGGACTTTCATGTCGCCACCGCGCGGAAGCGCTCGAGCCGCGCGCGCACCAGGCGCCCCACTTCGAGGGCGAGGGCGAGCGCGCGGCGCCCGTCCTCGCCGCAGACCAGCGGCGCGCGGCCGCCGCGCACCGCCTCGGCGAAGTTCGCGATCTCGGCGCGCAGCTCGTCGCGGTCCTCGTAGGCCGATTCGTCCTCGGCGATGCCGCCCTGCTTCGGGTCGCGCCGCACGATGCGCAGCTTGCCCGCCTGCAGGTCGGCCGAGGCGTAGCGGTCGTGCTGGAACACACGGAGTTTCCGCACCGGCTGCTGGCTCACGCGGCTCGCCGAGAGGTTGGCGACGCAGCCGTCGGAGAATTCGATGCGCAGGTTGGCGATGTCGATCGAGTCGGTGAGCACCTGGAAGCCGCAGGCCGAGAGGCTGGCCACCTCGCAGTCCTGCTTCATCGACAGCACCAGGTCGAGGTCGTGGATCATCAGGTCGAGCACCACGTCGACGTCGATGCCGCGCTGCTTGAAGCCCGAGAGCCGCTCGCAGTCGATGAACAGCGGCTTTTCCAGCGCCGCGGCCAGCGCGCGGAACGCCGGGTTGAAGCGCTGCAGGTGCCCGACCGCGAGCAGCGCGCGCGACTTCTTCGCCGCGGCGATCAGCGCGTCGGCCTGCGCGAGCGTGGTGGCGATCGGCTTTTCCAGGAGCACGTGCACGCCGGCCTCGAGAAACGGCAGCGCCGCGGCGTAGTGATGCTCGGTCGGCACCGCGATCGACACGAGGTCGACCTCGCCCGCGAGCGCGCCCGGGTCGGTGAGCGCCCGGCAGCCGTGCTTCGCGGCGATGGCTTTGGCGCGCGCCGCGTCGGCATCGACCACCGCCGCCAGCTCGACGCCCGGCGCCGCGGCGAGCTTCTCGGCGTGGAACTGGCCGAGGTAGCCCACGCCGACGACCGCGGCACGCAGGTTCTTTTTCGTCACAGCCGCATTCTAGTCAGTAGAAGCGCGCCTCGCCCGGCGGGCGCGTCTTGAAGCGCCGGTGCATCCACAGGTACTGCTCGGGCATCTCGAGCGCCGTCTTCTCGATGTAGGCGTTCATGCGCCGCGTGTCGGCCTCGACGTCGTCGGTGGGAAAGTCCGCCCACGGCGGCTCGATGCGCACCACGTAGCCGCCGCCGCCGGGCAGCATGCGCGTCACGCACGGCAGCACCTTCGCGTCCGCGAGCTTCGCGATGCGCGACAGGCCCGGCACGGTGGCCGCGGGCACGCCGAAGAACGGCACGAAGATCGCGTTCTTCGGCCCGTGGTCGAGGTCGGGCAGGTAGTAGAAGGGGCGCTTGTCGCGGCGCATCGCCTGGATCGCGGCGCGCACGCCCTCCTGGCGCGACACCATGCGCTGGTCGCCGAAGCGCGTGCGCCCGTGCGCGAGCAGCCGCGTGAAGCGCGGGTCCTTCTGGCGCGCGAACATGGCGACGATGTCGACCTCGCTCGTGACGCGCGTGCCGCCCGCGTCCAGCCCGACGAAGTGCGGCACGAACAGGATCGCGGGCGTGTCGCCCAGCGCCTTCAGGTGCTCCAGGCCCTCGATGCGGATGAGGCGCTCGAGGCGTTCGCGCGGCGCCCACCACAGCAGGCCGCGCTCGATGAAGCTGCGCGTGAAGGCGCGAAAGTGCGCGCGCGCCAGGCGCTCGCGCGCAGCCGGGTCCATGTGCGGAAAGCATTTTTCGAGGTTCACGCGCGTCACGTGCCGGCGCTCCGGGATCAGCCAGAACAGGGCCGCGCCGAGCGCGTTGCCGATCGCCGCCTGCGCCCCGAGCGGCAGGAAGTGCAGCAGCCACATGAGCGAAAAGACCAGCCGGCTCACGGCGCCGGTGCGCCCGGCGGGCGCTTGTAGCGGTTGTAGCTCCACAGGTACTGCGCCGGGTGCTCGCGGATCGCCTCTTCCAGCGCGCGGTTCACGCGCCGCGCCGGCGATTCGCCGGCGCGCGCCGGCGCGAGCGGCGTCACGCGCACCTCGAACCCCTCCCCGCGCGGCAGCCGCCGTCCCATGACGAGGAACGCGGCGACGTCCGGGCGGGCGGCGAGCTTGCCCGCGAGCGTCATGGTGTAGGCCGGCCGGCCGAAGAACTCCACCCACTCGCCCTCGCCCACCGCCGGCACCTGGTCGGGGAGGATGCCCACCGCCTCGCCGCGCTTCAGCGCCGCGAGCAGCTGGCGCACGCCGCCGAGCGTCGCCGCGGCGAGCGTGACGTTGCCGCGCGCGCGCCCCGTTTGCATCATGCGCGCGAGGCCTTCGCTCCTTGCCGGGCGGTAGAGCACGGTGAGCGGGCCGGCTTCGGCCACCACGTGCGCGGTGATCTCGAAGCAGCCGTAGTGCGGCGTGAGGAAGACGACGCCCTTGCCCGCGGCGCGCGCGGCGGCAGCGGCCTCCAGCCCCTCGACGCGGCGCACCA
>JBFFZT010000264.1:0-3899 GCA_041568535.1 Burkholderiales bacterium
CTCCTTCATGCTGATCGAGTTGACGATGCACTTGCCCTGCAGGCACTTCAGGCCCGCCTCGATCACGCTCCACTTGGAGCTGTCGATCATCACTGGCACGCGCGCGATGTCGGGCTCCGCGGCGACCAGCGTCAGGAAGCGGTGCATCGCGGCTTCCGAGTCGAGCATCGCCTCGTCCATGTTGACGTCGATGACCTGCGCCCCGTTCTCCACCTGCTGGCGCGCCACGCTGAGCGCCTCGGCGTAGTCGCCGGCGAGGACGAGGCGCGCGAACGCCTTCGAGCCGGTGACATTGGTGCGCTCGCCGATGTTGACGAAGAGCGAGTCCGCGCCGACGTTGAGTGGCTCGAGGCCGGCAAGGCGCAGCGCCGGGGGCAGCTTCGGCACGGTGCGCGGCGCGAGGCCGCGCACGGTGTCGGCGAGGGCGCGGATGTGCTCGGCGGTGGTGCCGCAGCAGCCGCCGACGATGTTGAGCCAGCCGCTTCGCGCCCACTCGCCCATGATCGCCGCCATGTTCTCGGGCGTGTCGTCGTACTCGCCGAAAGCGTTCGGCAGCCCCGCGTTCGGGTGGCAGGAGACGAACGCTTCGGCGATGCCGGCGAGCTCTTCCACGTGCGGGCGAAGCTCCTTGGCGCCCAGCGCGCAATTCAGGCCGACGGCGAGCGGCCGCGCGTGGCGAATCGAGTTGTAGAACGCCTCGGCAGTCTGCCCCGAGAGCGTGCGGCCCGAAGCGTCGGTGATCGTGCCGGAAATCATCACCGGCAGGCGCGCGCCGCGCCGCTCAAACAGGTCCTCGAGCGCGAACAGCGCCGCCTTGGCGTTCAGCGTGTCGAAGATGGTCTCGACCAGAATCAGGTCGACGCCGCCTTCCACCAGTGCCGCTGCCGCCTCGCCGTAGGCCGTAGCAAGCTGATCGAAGCTGACGGCCCGAAAGCCGGGGTCGTTCACGTCCGGCGAGATCGACGCGGTCTTGGTGGTCGGCCCGAGCACGCCCGCGACGAAGCGCGGGCGCGACGGGTCTTTCGCCTGCGCGGCACGCGCCGCCTCCACCGCCAGCTTTGCCGCGGCAAGGTTCAGCTCCGCGACCAGGCTCTCCATGCCGTAGTCGGCCATCGAGATCGCGGTCGAATTGAAGGTGTTGGTCTCGATGATGTCGGCGCCGGCCTCGAGGTACTCGCCGTGGATGCGGCGGATGAGGTCCGGCTGCGTCAGCGCCAGCAGGTCGTTGTTGCCGCGCAGGTCGCGCGGCCAGTCGCGAAAGCGCGTGCCGCGGAACTGCGCCTCGTCCAGGCGCTCGCGCTGGATCATGGTGCCCATGGCGCCGTCGAGCACCAGGATGCGCTCGGCGAGGAGGGCTTGCAGCTGTGCGGTGCGTTCCTTTTGCGTCATCGGCTGCCCGAAAAACAAAACGCCCGTTCGGCTTGCGCGGAAACGGGCGTCTCGGCACGTCTCTTTAGCGGTATTTGTAACGCGCCCGCAAGCTGAACATCAAATCGGCGCGATTCGCGCAGTGTGCCCACTAAGTGCTGCTGTGTCAAACGCTTACGCGTATAATGCGCACCCTCCATGGACCACCTTGAACCCAAGCGGGCGCACGAGTTCCTGAGGCAGCACCCGGACGCGCTGTTCGTCGACTGCCGCAGCGAGATGGAGTACCTGTTCGTCGGCCACCCGGTCGGCGCGCTGCACGTGGCGTGGAACGACGGTCCGGACTGGGCCGTGAACCCGCATTTCGTCGGCCAGGTGAAGAAGCTCGCCGGCACCAACCACAACACGCGCCCCGTGGTGCTCATCTGCCGCAGCGGCAACCGCTCGCAGGAAGCGGGCGAGGAGCTTGAGCGCGCGGGCTTCACCCGCGTGTACAACGTGACGCACGGCTTCGAGGGCGAGCTGAACGAAAGGCACCAGCGCAACTCGCTCGCCGGCTGGCGCTTTGAAGGACTGCCCTGGGAACAGTGTTGAGCGAAGCGCAGTTCCGTTCGAGAACGGCGGTATTTTCCTGCCAGGTGCATTGGGGCGACTGCGACCCGGCCGGCATCATCTTTTATCCGACCTACTTTCGCTGGATGGACGCCGCCTGCTGGGCGATGTTCGCCGGCGTCGGCTACGACGCGAAGCGCATGCGCGCCGAGCATCTGGCCATGCCGCTGATATCCGCCGATTGCGAGTTCCTGTATCCCGCGGAGCAGGACGATCGCTGCGAGGTGCGCTCGAGGATCGAGCGCTTCGGCGGCAAGTCCTTCAGCGTCGTGCATGAGGTGCAGCGCGCCGACGGGATGGCGCTCGCGCGCGGGGTGGAAAAGCGCGTCTGGGCGAAGTTCGACAACGGCCCCGGCACGCGCCTGCGCGGCCTGGTGATCCCCGAGGAACTGAAGGCGCTGTTTCGCGCCGCGTAGCGTCAGAAGAAGTCGAAGAACACGGTCTCGTCCCTGCCCTGCAGGACGATGTTCCATTGCAGCACGCCCTTCGACTTGCGCCGGGCGATGAGCGTGGCGCGCCGCGCCGCCGGCACGCGCTTGAGCACCGGATCGTCCGCGTTGGCCGGATCGCCCGGGAAATAGATCCGGGTCGACAGCTGCTTCAGCAGGCCGCGCATGAATACCGTCACCGCAAGGTGCGGCGCCTGCAACTTGCCGCCGGGACCCGGCACGCGACCGGGCTTTACGGTGCTGAAGCGAAAGCGCCCCTTGGCATCGGTCGGGATGCGTCCGAAGCCGCGGAAGCCTTTTTCCAGGGGTTTCTTCTGCCGGTCGTCCGGGTGCGCGTACTTGCCCGTGGCGTTCGCCTGCCAGATCTCGACCAGCCCGTCAGACACGCCCACGCCGTTGCCATCCAGCAGCCGGCCCTGGAGCGCGACGCGCTCGCCCTTGACGCCCCGGCCCGCGATGCGGTCCGTGTTGAGCCAGGTCAGCCCGATGTGCAGGTACGGACCGACGGTCTGCGAGCCGCTCGCGACGAGCTTCATAAACGCTCCAGAGGCGTGGCCGCGCGCCCGCGCAGAACGATGTCGAAGCGATAGGCGAGCGCGTGCTCCGGCTCCGTGTTCTCCAGGTCGAATTGCGATACCAGGCGCCGCCGTGCCTTGTCGTCCGGAATGCTCATGTACATGGGGTCGAGGCGCAGCAGCGGGTCGCCCGGAAAGTACATCTGCGTCACCAGGCGCGTCAGGAACGCGCGGCCGAAGAGCGAGAAGTGGATGTGCGCGGGCCGCCACGCGTTGTAGTGATTGCGCCAGGGATACTCGCCGGGGCGCACAGTGATGAAGCGATAGCGCCCCCCGGCGTCAGTGAGCGTGCGCCCGGCGCCGGAGAAATTGGGATCGAGCGGCGCGTCGTGCTGGTCGGTCTTGTGCGGGTAGCGGCCGGCGGCGTTCGCCTGCCAGACTTCCACCAGCGTGTGCGGCACCGGCTTGCCGCTTTCGTCCAGCACGCGGCCGCTGACGATGATGCGCTCGCCGATCGGCTCGCCCCGGTGCTGCCGCGTGAGGTCGTTGTCGGTAGGCTTGAGGTCGTCGAAACCGTACAAGGGGCCGGTGATCTCCGAGAGCGTCTGCGGCGCGATCACCAGCGTCCGCGTCGGGTGGCGCTTGGCGGTCGAGGCGTAGGGCGGGAAGTCGTACTTGGGCTGCGTGCGCGGGCGGTACCTGCGGTAGCCGCGGATCTTTTCCATGGTCACTCCGCGTCGGGTTGTTTCGAGGGCTGTGCGCGATCGAATGCCTCGAGCTTCATGCAAGCGTCGAACACGCGCATCAGCGTGGGATACGGCTTGAGGTCGCACTCGAAGCGCTGCGCGTTGAAGACCTGCGGCACGAGACAGCAGTCGGCCATCGTCGGCGCGTCGCCGTGGCAGTGCCGGCCCGTGCCGGCCCTGGCGAGCTCGGCTTCGAGCTTCGCCAGCCC
>JBFFZT010000265.1:0-3895 GCA_041568535.1 Burkholderiales bacterium
GCGCGCGCGCCGCAGCATGGCGACGCCGGCCGCGCTCGAGATGCGGCACACATGCAGGCGCGCGCCCGTGGCGCGCACCAGTTCCAGCAGCGTGGCGAGCGCCACCGTCTCGGCGAACGCGGGAATGCCGGCGAGCCCGAGGCGCGTCGCGACTTCGCCATCGTGCGCCACGCCGCCCTGCGCGAGCCACAGGTCCTCGGCGCGCAGCCACACGGGAAAATTGAAGGTCGCAGCGTACTGCAGCGCACGCCACAGCACCTGGGTGTCCGCCACGGCGGCGTCGGCCTGCGAGAAAGCGATGCAGCCCGCCTCGGCCAGCTGCGCCATCTCGGTGAGCTGCTTGCCCTGCAGCTTCACGGTGAGCGCGCCCACCGGGTAGACGCGCGCGCGCGCCAGCGCCTTGGCGCGCCGGCGCAGCATGTCGACGAGCCCCGGCTCGTCGAGCGGCGGATCGGTATCCGGCGGACAGGCGAGGCTCGTGACGCCGCCCGCCACCGCGGCATCCATCTCCGATTCGAGCGTTGCCCGGTACTCGTCGCCCGGCTCGCGCAGACGCGCCGCCAGGTCGATCAGGCCCGGTGCCACCACCAGGCCCTTGGCGTCGATCACCCGGTCGGGCTTGCCGGCGAGGGCCTCGACGATGCGCCCGTCGGCCAGCGCCACGTCGCCCACGGCGTCGCGCCCGCTCGCCGGGTCGACCACGCGCCCCCCCTTCACGAGCAGCTTCATCCGCCGCCCGCCACCATGGACATGACGGCCATGCGTACCGCGATGCCGAAGGTCACCTGCGGCAGGATCACCGAGTGCGGGCCGTCGGCGACGTTGGAATCGATTTCCACGCCGCGGTTCATCGGCCCCGGATGCATGACGATGGCGTCGGGTTTCGCGAGCGCGAGCTTCTCGGCGGTGAGCCCGTAGTGCTTGTTGAACTCCTGCGCCGAGGGCAGCAGCGCGCCGCTCATCCTCTCGTTCTGCAGCCGCAGCATGACCACCACGTCGGCGTCCTTCAGGCCTTCCCTCATCGAGTGGCACACGCGCACGCCGAGCGCCGCGGCGCCCGCGGGGATCAGCGTCTGCGGGCCGATGACGCGCACCTCGGGCGCACCGAGCGTCTTCAGGCCGTGGATCAGCGAGCGCGCGACGCGCGAATGCAGCACGTCGCCGACCACCGCCACCGTCAGGCGCGAGAAATCCTTCTTGTAGTGGCGGATGGTGAACAGGTCGAGCAGGCCCTGCGTCGGATGCGCGTGGCGCCCGTCGCCGGCGTTGATCACGTGCTCGTGCGGCTTCACGTGGCGCGCGATGAGGTAGGGCGCGCCCGAGGAGCCGTGGCGCACGATGAAGATGTCGGCATGCATGGCCGAGAGGTTGGCCACCGTGTCGAGCAGCGACTCGCCTTTGGAAGTCGAGCTCACGGCGACGTTCAGGTTGATGACGTCGGCCGACAGGCGCTTGGCGGCGATCTCGAAGGTGGTGCGCGTGCGCGTCGAGCCCTCGAAGAACAGGTTGAACACGCTCTTGCCGCGCAGCAGCGGCACCTTCTTGATGTCGCGCTCGGTGACGCCGGCGAAGGATTCGGCGGTATCCAGGATCTGCAGCAAAAGCTCCCGCGGCAGCCCTTCGACCGACAGCAGGTGCTGCAGCTCGCCCTTCTCGTTCAGCTGCGGATTAGGCGGCACGCTCGAGCTCCAGCGACAGCCGGCCTTCGCCGCTGCGCTTCAGGCGCAGGCGCTGTTCGGCGGCGACTTCAATGCGCGCGCCCGCGTGCTGCGCGCAGATCGGCAGCTGCCGGCCGTCGCGCTCGACCAGCACCACGAGCGCGATCGAGGCCGGGCGCCCGTAGTCGAACAGCTCGTTGATCGCCGCGCGCACCGTGCGCCCGGTGTAGAGCACGTCGTCGACCAGCAGCAGATCCTTGCCGGCGACGTCGAAGGGAATCTTCGAGCGCTTGGGGTCGCGCGCCAGGCCCTTGCGGTCGTAGTCGTCGCGATAGAACGCGATGTCCAGGAACCCGAGCGGCTCCTTCATGCCGAGCGCGGCGTGCAGCCGCTCGGCGACCCAGGCGCCGCCGGTGTGAATGCCGATCATGGCGCTCGCCGGCCCGATGCGCGGGGCGAGCGAGGCCGCGAGCGCCTTGCACAGCGCTTCCGCGTCAGGCAGCGCGGCCATGGAAGTACTGTTCGAGGATCAGTTGCGCCGCCACCGAGTCGACGCTCTTGCGCTTCGCGCCGCGCAGCCGGCTCTCGGCTTCGACCGACGTGTAGCGCTCGTCCACCGTTTCCACCGGCAGGTGGAAACGCCCCGCGAGCTGGCGCGCGAAGCGCCGCACGCGCTTGGCGAGCGCGTGCTCGCCGCGCTCGGCCACCGGCAGCCCGACCACCAGGGCGTCGGGATGCCATTCCTTGACCAGTTTCTCGATCGCGGCGAATCCGGGTGCAGCGATGGCGGCGAGCGGGTGCGCGGTGCCGAGCTCCGCTTCGCCTACCGCAACGCCAATGCGCTTGATGCCGAAATCGAAGGCGAGGACGGTGCGCGCCTCAGGCATGTCCCGCCGAATCTGCCAGGCGCGCGTAGTCCACGCCGAGCAGTTCCATCGCCGCCGCCAGGCGCTCTTCCGAGGGCAGGTCGAAGATGATGGCGTCCTTTGCCTCGACCGTGAGCCAGGCGTTCTGGGAGATCTCGTGCTCGAGCTGCCCCGCCGACCAGCCGGCGTAGCCCAGGGTCACGATCAGCTTGTCGGGCCCCTCGCCGCGGCCGACCGCCTCGAGGATGTCCTTCGAGGTGGTGAGGCCGATGGCATCGCGCACTTTGAGCGTCGACTGCCAGTTGCCGGCGGGCTCGTGCAGGACGAAGCCGCGGTCGGTCTGCACCGGCCCGCCGAAGTAGATCGGCGCGTCGGACAGGGATTTTTCCTGCAGCTTCAGCGACAGGCGCTCGAACAGCGCCTGCAGGGTCATGTCGATGGGGCGATTCACCACGACGCCGAGCGCGCCCTGCTCGTTATGCTCGCAGACGTAGGTCAGTGACTTCGCAAAGTACGGATCGGCCATGTTGGGCATGGCGATCAGAAAATGATGCGTGAGATTGATCGAGGACACGCTCAGGCCTTATTTTAACCCATGCCTTTGGACTCCGCCGCCCTCACCTGGTTCCGGCGCGACCTGCGCGCCTTCGATCACGCCGCCCTGCACGCCGCGCTGCGCGCGCACGGCACGGTGCACTGCGCGTTCGTGTTCGATACCGAGATCCTCGAACCCCTGCCGCGCGCCGACCGGCGGGTGCACTTCATCTGGAACAGCGTCGGCGAGCTGCAGCAGGCCTTGACGGCGCTCGGCGGCGGCCTGCATGTGCTGCATGGGCGCGCGCGCGAGGAGGTCCCGCGGCTCGCCAAGCGCCTGGGCGTGGCCGCGGTGTACGCCAGCCGCGACTACGAGCCGCGGGCGATCGACCGGGACCGCGAGGTCGCCGAGCGTCTCGCGGCCACCGGCATCGCTTTTCACACGCGCAAGGACCAGGTGATCTTCGAGCTCGACGAGGTGCTGAGCGGCGCCGGCACGCCCTATGCGGTGTTCACGCCCTACAAGAACGCCTGGCTGAAGAAGCTCGACGAGTTCTTCCTCAAATCCTACCCCGTGGCGAAGCACGCCCGGCACCTGGCCCGGGATGGCAGCCCGCTACCGAGCCTGAAGGCGCTTGGCTTCGAGCCGGCGCCGATGGCGCTGCCCGCGGGCGCGAGCGGCGGCAAGCGCCTGTTCACCGATTTCAAGCGGCGCATCGCCGACTACGCGAAAAAGCGCGACTACCCCGCTCTCAAGGGACCGTCGTATCTCTCGGTGCACCTGCGCTTCGGCACCGTGTCGATCCGCGAGCTCGCGCGCTTCGCCTGGAAAAGCAA
>JBFFZT010000266.1:0-3894 GCA_041568535.1 Burkholderiales bacterium
CACCGCCGACACAGCGATCCGGCTGGCCAGGCGTTTCAAGACGTCCGAGCAGTTCTGGATGAGCCTGCAGGCGGAGTACGACCTGGAGGAAGCGAGGGAGGCATTGCAGGCGACCGTCTAGGACAAGTTGTGCGCCTGCCGCACAGGGCTACAATATGTAGGGTTTGCCTAGTGCAAAACTACTAAATACGTGGCCAAACAAGTCTACGACGCCTCCGCCATCCAGGCCCTGAAGGGCCTGGAGCCCGTGCGCCGCATGCCGGGCATGTACACGCACACCGTGCACCCGCTGCACATCGTGCAGGAGGCGATCGACAACGCGGTCGACGAGGCGCTTGCCGGCCACGGCAAGCGCATCAGCGTGCGCGTGTTCAAGGACGGCTCGGTCGAGGTCGAGGACGAGGGCCGCGGCATCCCGGTCGACATGCACCCGGTGGAGAAGAAGCCCGCGGTCGAGGTCGCCTTCGGCATGCTGCACGCCGGCGGCAAGTTCTCGCGCTCGGGCACGGGCGTGTATCACATCTCGGGCGGCCTGCACGGCGTCGGCGTGGCGGTGTCGAACGCGCTCTCCAGGCGCCTCGAAGTCACCGTCTACCGCGATGGGCACAAGCACACGGTCGCCTTCGAGGGCGGCGAGCTCAAGCAGAAGCTGAAGTCCGAGAAAGCGAAAGAACGCCGCACCGGCACCGTGGTGCGGCTGTGGCCGGACGCGAAGTACTTCGACTCGGCGAGCATTCCGATGGCCGAGCTCGAGCACCTGGTGCGCTCGAAGGCCTACCTCCTGCCCGGGCTCACCACGGTGCTCGACGTCGAAGGCAAGGAGAGGAAGAGCTGGAAGTACGAGCGCGGCATGGCGCAGTACTTCGACTTCATGCTCGCCGGGCGCGAGCTGGTGGCGCCGCTGTTTTCCGGCGAGCGCTATTTCACCGCCACCAACATCCCCGACATCGAGCCCGGCGAAGGGGCGTCCTGGGCGGTGGGCTGGGTGGCCGACGGCGACGTGTTCGCCGACAGCCACGTCAACCTGATCCCGACGCGCTCGGGCGGCACGCACGAGGCGGGCTTTCGCGCCGGCATCTTCGACGCGCTGGCCTCCTTCATGGAGGCGCGCGCCCTCACCCCGAAGGGCGTGAAGCTGATTGCCGACGACCTGTGGGCGCGCGCCTGCTTCACGCTCTCGGCGCGCATCGTGCGCACGCAGTTCCACGGCCAGACCAAGGAGAAGCTCACCACGCGCCACGCCGCGCGGCTGCTCGAGCTGTGCGTGAAGGACGCCTTCGAGCTATGGCTGAACGAGCATCCCGACGAGGGCAAGCGCATCGCCGAGCTCGCCGTCGAGCAGGCCATGGCGCGCCTCGCCCGGGGCAAGAAGGTCGAGCGCAAGAAATCCTCGGGCATCGCCACGCTGCCGGGCAAGCTGGTCGACTGCGCCTCGGGCGATGTGACCCGGAACGAGCTCTTCCTCGTCGAGGGCGATTCCGCCGGCGGCTCGGCCAAGGAGGCGCGCGACAAGGAATCGCAGGCGCTGCTGCCGCTGCGCGGCAAGGTGCTGAACACCATGTCGAAGGACTCGCGCACCGTGCTCGCCAACAAGGAGCTGCAGGCGATCGCCACCGCGATCGGCGTCGATCCGCATGGCCCCGACGACGCGCCCGACCTGTCGGGCCTGCGCTACGGCAAGGTGATCCTGATGACCGACGCCGACGTCGACGGCGGGCACATCCAGGCGCTGCTGCTCACCTTCTTCTTCATGCACGCGCCCAAGCTCGTGGAGGCCGGGCACGTGTACGTGGCGCAGCCGCCGCTCTACAAGCTCGAGGTGCCGGCGCAGGGCAAGGGCAGGCCGGCGCGGCGCCTGTACTGCCTCGACGACGATGAGCTGGAAGAAGCGCTCGCCGCGCTGAAGAAGGAGAAGGTGAAGGAAGGCAGCTGGGAGATCTCGCGCTTCAAGGGCCTGGGCGAAATGAGCCCGGAGCAGCTCTGGGAGACGACGATGAACCCGGACACGCGGCGCCTGGTGCGCATGCAGTTGGACGCCAAGCAGATGAAGAAGGTGCGCGAGACCTTCGAGCTGCTGATGGACTCGGGCGAGGCCGAAGGCCGGCGCAACTGGATGCGCGAGCACTGGAAGAGCGTCGAGGCCGATGTCTAGGAAGAAGGCCGCGCCGTTCTGGGAGCGCGCTTACAAGGGCCACGTGCTGTGGCTCGGCAAACAGAAGCTCGGCAAAGTGACCCTGGCCGCGCAGGGCCGCTACACCTGGGAGGCCGCCGGCAAGGCGGGCGCGAGCGATGAGCTGGAGAAGGCGAAAAAGGCGGTGGAGCTCGCCGTCGCAATGGCCGACAAGCAACTGAACCTCTTCGACTGACCATGGACACCCAGACCCCCGACCTCTTTACGCCGGCCAACGGCGACGACGCCGCGCCGATCGAGCGCCACGCCTCGCAGGCTTACCTCGGCTACGCCGTGTCGACGGTGAAGGCGCGCGCGCTGCCCGAGATTGCCGACGGCCTGAAGCCGGTGCAGCGCCGCATCCTGTACGCCATGGGCGATGCCGTGGCGCAGGGCTTCGCCAAGTGCGCGCGCTATGTCGGCGAGGTGCTCGGCAAGTACCACCCGCACGGCGACTCCTCGACCTACGAGGCGCTGGTGCACCTTGCGCAGCCCTTCTCCATGCGCTACCCGCTCATCGACGGGCAGGGCAATTTCGGCTCGCGCGACGGCGATTCCGCCGCGGCCTACCGCTACACCGAGGCGAAGCTCTCGCGCTACGCTGAGCTGATGCTCGCCGAGATCGGCGAGGGCACGGTCGATTTCGCCAAGAACTACGACGGCAAGTTCGACGAGCCGGTGCTGCTGCCCGCGCGGCTGCCCTTTGGCCTGTTGAACGGCTCGTTCGGCATCCCGGTGGGCTTTTCCACGCGCATTCCGTCGCACAACCTGAAGGAAGTCGCCGCGGCGGCCGCGCACGTGATCAAGCATCCGCGCGCCAAGCTCGCCGACCTCCTCGAGATCCTGCCCGGGCCCGACTTTCCCGGCGGCGGCCAGGTGATCTCTCCCGCCGAGGAAATTCGCCAGGCCTACGAGACCGGGCGCGGCTCGATCGCGCTGCGCGCGCGCTGGGCGGTCGAGCCGCTCGCGCGCGGCCAGTGGCGCATTGTGGTGAGCGAGCTGCCGCACGGCGTGTCCTGCCGCCAGGTGCTGGAAGAGATCGAGGCGCTGGTCAATCCGAAACCCGGCGTGGGCAGGAAGGACGTCAGCCAGGAGCAGAAGCGCCTCAAGCAGTTCGTGCTCGACCTGGTCGAGTCGGTGCGCGACGAATCCGATCGCAAATCGAAGCTGCGCCTGGTGATCGAGCCGCGCAGCTCGCGCCAGGACCCGGAAGAGACCATGAAAGCGCTGCTCGTGCACACCTCGCTCGAGACGCGCACGCCGGTCAATCTCACCTGGCTCGGCCTGGACGGGCTGCCCGACACGAAGGGCATCCTCGAAGTGCTCAAGGAGTGGACCGAGTTCCGCGTCGCGACCGTGCGGCGGCGCACCGAGCACCGCCTCGCGAAGTGCCAGGAGCGGCTGCACATCGTCATGGGGCGCCTGATGGCGCTCGCCAAGATCGACGAGATCATCAGGCTGATCCGCGCGAGCGAGGACCAGGCCGAGGCGAAGGAGAAGCTGCGGGCGAAGTACACGTTCAGCGAGCGCCAGGCCGAGGACATCGTCAACCTGCGGCTCGGACAGCTCACGCGCCTGGACGGCGTGAAGCTGAACGACGAGCGAAAGAGCCTTGAGGCCGAGCGCAAGAGCTTGAAGCTGCTGCTCGACTCGGACAAGGACCTGCGCAAGCTCGTGGTCAAGGAGCTCGAGGAGGACGCGAAAAAGTACGGCGACGAGCGGCG
>JBFFZT010000267.1:0-3885 GCA_041568535.1 Burkholderiales bacterium
GCACTACGGCGAGGTGGTGAAGTGGCTCGACCAGCAGCTGCCCGAGGACGCGATCGTGTGCGGCGGCGCGGGCAACTTCTCCGGCTGGGTGCACCGGTACTTCCGCTACAAGGGCTTTCGCACGCAGCTCGGCTCGACCGCGGGCTCGATGGGCTACGGGCTGCCCGCGGCGGTGGCCGCCAAGCTCGCGGCGCCCGAGCGCACGGTGGTCGCGGTCACGGGGGACGGCGACTTCCTCATGAACGGCCAGGAACTCGCCACCGCCGCGCAGTACGGCGCGCCCGTCATCTGCCTGGTGGTGAACAACGGCATGTACGGCACGATCCGCATGCACCAGGAGCGCGAGTACCCGGGCCGCATCTCGGGCACCGAGCTGAAGAATCCCGATTTCGCCGCCTACGCCCGCGCCTTCGGCGCGCACGGCGAGCTGGTCGAGACGACCGATCAGTTCGCGCCGGCGTTCGAGCGCGCGCGCGCCTCGGGCAAGCCGGCGCTGATCGAGCTGCGCATCGACCCCGAGGCCATCACCACCAGCACCACGCTCAGCGCGGTGCGCCAGCAGGCGCTCGAGCGCCGCAAGTAGGCTTCAGGTGGTGGCGACGAAGTTCTCGTCGTCCTGGTGCTCGCGCTCGAACTTCAGGAACTCGAAGTAGCCGCAACGCGCGCCGTACGGGTAGCCGCGGCAGGTGTGCGGCCGCGCCTCGTACACCGTGCAGCGGCGCGTCTTGCGGTCGAGGAACATGCACACCGAAGTGAAGTGCTCGTCCTCGCGGTGGCGCAGGATGCGCACGTTGTCTTCCTTCTGCGGCTTGGTGAACCTCTCCTCCGCGGCCGACGCGCTGATGCCGAAGTGCCGCGCGAGGCGCGCGATGTCCGCCTTGGAGACCTCGATCTCCGGATAGCTGCAGCAGTAGGCGGGACACTTGCTGCAGTCGTAGCACGGCTTGCTCATAGAAGGCGCGCATCTTAACCCTTTTCGCCCCCGATTTCGTTTCAAGTCTGGACGGCCGGCCATCGGGGCGGGCCGCGCAACGTTGAAGGAAGGGTTATGACCTTGCTCAAGCTTCTGGCCGCAGCGCTCGCGCTGTGCGCCTTCTCGCCGGCGCTCGCCGTCGGCAGCATCGCCGAGGTGAGCGTTTACGATCGCGCCAGCGGGCATCGACTGCCCGTGCACTGGCACCAGGGGCAGGCCTACGTCGTGGGCAGGCCCGGCAGCGAGTACCGAATCCAGGTGCGCAACCGCGAGGGCGCCGACGTGCTGGCGGTAATGTCCGTGGACGGCGTCAACGTCATCACCGGCGAGACCGCGCATCCGCTGCAGAGCGGCTACGTGCTCGCGCCGCGCGGCCGGCTGGAAGTGAAGGGCTGGCGCAAGAGCCTGGCGCGCACGGCCGCGTTCTATTTCACCGAGCTGGGCGACGCCTACGCCGCGCGCACGGGCCGGCCGGATAACGTCGGCGTCATCGGCGTGGCGCTGTTCAGGAAGAAGCCCGAGCCGCCGCAGCCCTTCAGCGGTTTCGCGCCCGCGCCGCGGGCCGACGCGCGCTCGAGCCGGGAGGCCGAGGGTGCCGCGCAGGCGCTCGGCACGGGCCATGGCCGCATCGAGACGTCGTACGCGCGCCACGTGGTCTTCGAGCGCGCCACCGCCACGCCGGCGGAGATGCTCACCATCCGCTACGACAGCTACCGCAACCTGGTCGCGATGGGCGTGATTCGGGCGGCGCAGCCGCAGCCGCAAGCGTTCCCCGGCTTCGTGCCCGACGCGTAAACTCGGCGGGGTGGAGGCCCCCGACGAAGAGTTAATGCTCGCTTATCGAGACGGCGACGCCGGGGCCTTCGACACGCTGTACGCACGGCACAAGGGTGCGCTCTACCGCTTCGTGCTGCGCTCGGTGCGCGAGCGCGGGCTGGCCGAGGAGCTGTACCAGGAGGTCTGGATGCGGGTTATCGAAGCGCGCGCGCGCTACACGGTGCAGGCGAAGTTCACCACCTGGCTGTATACGATCGCGCACCACCGGCTTGCCGACCACTGGCGCAAGCGCGGCCTGAAGCTGGTCGAGCTGGAGGACCACGACGCGCCCGCGCCGCGCGCCGACGAGCCGCAAGCGCGCGCCGAGGGGCGTCAGAGCCTGCAGCGCTTCGCCGCGGCACTCGCCGCGCTGCCCGAAGCGCAGCGCGAAGCGTTCCTGCTGCACGAGGAGTCGGGCATGAGCGTCGCCGAGATCGCCGCCGCCACCGGCGTGGGCGAGGAAGCGGCGAAAAGCCGCGTGCGCTATGCGCTCGCCAGGCTGCGCGAGGCGATGGCCGATGGCTGATCCCGATCGCGACGTGGGCGTCTCCGAGCGCTACCGCGCCCTCGGCCGCGAGGAGCCGCCGCCGGAGCTCGACGCCGCGATCCTCGCCGCCGCGCGCCGCCGCCGCGCGCGCTGGGCGGTGCCGGTGTCGATCGCCGCGGTGGTGGTGCTCGCGGTGGGCGTCACGCTGCGCGTGCAGATCGAGGAACGCAAGGACGCCGAGCAGATCGCGTTGTCGCCCCAGGTGATGCAGGCGCCCGCGCCTGCAGACGAGCTGGCGCGGCAGGCGAGGCGCGATGCGGCGCCGGCCCGGGCTCCGGCAGCGTCGCCGCCGGCGGCGGCGCTGGAAAGCCGTGCCCGGGCTGTGCAGGAAGCGCCCGCAAGCCGCGCGCAGGCCGAGCCGGAAGCGCTGGTCGGGGCGCGCAAGCGTGAAGCACCCGCCGAGGCGGCCGCCGACCGCGCCGCGCCGGCCGGGCGCGCGAGCGCAAGCGTGGCGGTTGGCAAGATTTCGGCGGCGCCGGAAACGCCGGAGCAGTGGCTGGAGCGCATTGCGAAGCTGCGCGAGGCGGGCAAGGCGCGCGAGGCCGACGCAAGCCTCGCGGAGTTCAGGAAGCGCTACCCCGACTACAAGATATCCGAGGCGATGCGCGCGCGCGTGGCGCCGCGCTAGTTGCGCCAATCGGCGATGTAGCGCTCGTGCGGCTTGGCGCCGCCCGGGGTGAGCGCCGGGGCATGCAGTTGCCACAGGCGACGCGCCTCTTCGGCCTGCCCGCTGGCCTGCGCGCCGAGAACGGCCGTCGCCAGCAGGAAGCGCGCCCACTCCGGATCCTGCGCGGGCGGCGGCTGCAGCAGGGCGCGCGCCTGCTGCAGCATGCCGCGGGCGTCGCGCTCCGCAATGGCGCGATAGACGGCAAAGCGCTCGCGCACGGGCGCAGCCGTCCGGGACAGGGGGCAGCCGAGCCAGCGCGGCTCCGCCCACAGCGCCTTGCGCTGCGGCGGGCCGAGGTGCGCGAGCGTGTCGGCTGCCACCGAATGCAGATGGCGCAGCGCCACCGGATCCGGCTGCGCCGTGCACAGCACGTTCGGATGGCGCAGCGCGAACGCGCGCAGGTCCGCGCCTGACGCCGGCTGATCGACGATGGCGCGCTGCAGCCCGAGGGCATCCACCATCTGCGTGTAGCGGCCAAAGCCCGCGCGCGGCGCTGGCGCCGACAGGTAGCTCACTTGGGTCCCCGCGAGCATCTCCAGGACCGGAAGCGGCGCGCCCGCCAGGTCGACCAGCGCATCGGCGTGCTGCTGCAGGAAGCGCGCGCGCGGCGCCTCGAGCTGCACGAAGGGACGGTAGTCGGAGTTGGTGGGCGGCGCGGACTGCGCGAACAGCGGCGCGAGCTCGCGCTTGCTGCCCACGCGCCGCGCGAGCACCTGCTCGCGGCGCGAAATGCCGATCTGCCGGAGCACGTCGAGAAAGCCCGCTTCGTGCGCCGGCAGCTCGGCCAGCGGCGGCACGCGCCCAGTCGGCACCGCGAGCACCACCAGGTCGCCGGCGCCCGCCTGGTACACCTCGTAGTCGTCGAACACCGTGTCCATGGCC
>JBFFZT010000268.1:0-3881 GCA_041568535.1 Burkholderiales bacterium
CGGGATGCTGGTGGTGATGACCCGCAGCACCATGCCGACGCAGCCCATCTGCACGAAGCAGTTGACGCGGAAGCGGCCGATGCCCGCCGGGTTGATGGCGAAGTTGCACTCCTTCTTCGCCTCGAACTCGGCGGCCTGCTTGTCGTTCATGATCGAGCGCGCGAGCATCGAGGTGTGCTGGGGCGACAGGCCCTGCTGCGACACCGGCGTCATCTTGCCGTCGATCTTCATCGCCGGCGGGTAGCCGGTGGTGATGAACAGGTCCGAGCCGCGCTTGCCGACCAGGGCGCGCAGCAGGTCGTACATGAACTTGGTGGCTTGTTCGCGTTCCATGGTGTCCTCCTGGCGGGCGCGCCTGGCGTCAGCCGGCGAAGTTGTCCTTGTTCATGGCCTTGCCGCGCGCCTCGCCCATCGAGACCACGTTGCGCCGCACGAGGTCCTGCAGGTTCTGGTCGAGGGTCTGCATGCCGATCTGCGCGCCGGTCTGGATCGCCGAGTACATCTGCGCGATCTTGTTCTCGCGGATCAGGTTGCGGATCGCCGGCGTGCCGATCATGATCTCGTGCGCCGCGACGCGGCCGGCGCCGTCCTTGGTCTTGAGCAGCGTCTGCGAGATGACGGCGCGCAAGCTTTCCGAGAGCATGGCGCGCACCATTTCCTTCTCCGCCGCCGGGAACACGTCGACGATGCGGTCCACGGTCTTCGCCGCGGACGAGGTGTGCAGCGTGCCGAACACCAGGTGGCCGGTCTCCGCCCCGGTCAGCGCCAGGCGGATGGTCTCGAGGTCGCGCATCTCGCCCACCAGGATCGAGTCCGGGTCCTCGCGCAGGGCGCTGCGCAGCGCGTTGGAGAACGACAGCGTGTGCGGCCCCACCTCGCGCTGGTTGATCAGGCATTTCTTCGACTCGTGCACGAACTCGATCGGGTCCTCGATGGTGAGGATGTGGCCTTCCTCGTTGTCGTTGATGTGGTTGATCATCGCGGCGAGCGTGGTCGACTTGCCCGAGCCGGTCGGCCCGGTGACCAGCACGATGCCGCGCGGGTACTCGGAGATCTCGGTGAAGATCTTCGGGCACTTGAGCTCCTCGAGCGACAGCACCTTGGTGGGGATGGTGCGCAGCACCGCGGCGGCGCCGCGCTGCTGCACGAAGGCGTTGACGCGAAAGCGCGCCAGGTTCGGCACCGCGAAGGAGAAGTCGCACTCCAGGTTCTCTTCGTAGAACTTGCGCTGCCCGTCGTTCATGATGTCGTAGATCATGCCGTGCACGTCCTTGTGCTCGAGCGCCGGCACGTTGATGCGCTTGACGTCGCCGTGCACGCGCACCATCGGCGGCAGCCCCGAGGACAGGTGCAGGTCGGAGGCCTTGTTCTTTACGACAAACGCAAGCAATTCAGTGAGATCCATTACAATCCCCCGCGGGAGCGCAGTGGGCAAAGTATGGGGTCAATCGCCGAGAACTTGCAAGCTGTGAAGTCACGCATCGCCGCGGCCGCGCGCGCTGCGGGACGCGAGCCGGGCGTGGTGGCGCTGCTGGCGGTGTCCAAGACCCACGCGCCCGAGCTGATCCGCGCAGCCTGCGCCGCCGGGCAGCGCGCCTTCGGCGAGAACTATGTCCAGGAGGCGCTCGACAAGATGGCGCGCCTCGCCGACCTCGAGCTCGAGTGGCACCTGGTGGGGCCGCTCCAGAGCAACAAGACGCGTGTCGTGGCGGAGCGCTTCCACTGGGTGCATACCCTCGAGCGCGAGAAGACCGCGCGGCGCCTGTCGGAGCAGCGGCCGGCGGGCATGGCGCCGCTCAACGTGCTGGTCCAGGTGAACGCCTCCGGCGAGGCGTCCAAGAGCGGGGTTGTGCCGGGCGAGGTGGCGGCGCTCGCCGCGGCGGTCGCCGGCATGCCGAACCTGCGGCTGCGCGGGCTCATGGCGATCCCGGAGCCGGGCGCGCCGCGCGCGCGCTTCGAGGAGATCGGCGCGCTGTACGAGCGGCTGCGCGGCGAGTTCGGCCTGGACACGCTGTCGCTCGGCATGAGCGACGACATGGAGCAGGCGATCGCCGCCGGCTCGACCCTGGTCAGGATCGGCACCGCGATCTTCGGCGCGCGGCGCAAGGTGAAGGACGCGGCGTGAGGATCGCCTTCGTCGGCGGCGGCAACATGGCGAGCGCGCTGATCGGCGGCCTGCTGGCGAAGGGTGCGCGCGCGAGCGCCGTCTCCGTGGTGGAGCCGGCGGCCGCGGCGCGACGGCGCCTCGCGGCCCGGTTCAAGGTGCGCGCCAGCGCGGCGCCGGACGCGCGCACGCGCGCCGCGGATACGCTGGTGCTGGCGGTGAAGCCGCAGGACATGCGCGCGGCGGTGACGCCGCTTGCGGGAACGCTCGGCGGCAAGCTGGTGATCAGCATCGCCGCGGGCGTGCGGCTGCGCGAGCTGTCGCGCTGGCTCGGCGGGCACGCGAAGCTCGTGCGCTGCATGCCCAATACCCCGGCGCTGATCGGCGCCGGCATCAGCGGGCTGCACGCCCCTGCGGGCGTGAGCGCGGCGGAAAAGCGTCGCGCCGAGCGCATCCTCGGCGCCGTCGGGCCGACGGTGTGGGTGAAGGACGAAGCGCTGCTCGACCCGGTGACCGCGGTCTCGGGCAGCGGCCCCGCCTATGTGTTCTGGTTCATCGAGCAGCTGGCGCTCGCCGGCGAGGGGCTTGGGCTCGCGCCCGAGGTGGCGAAGCGGCTCGCGCTGCAGACGGTGCTCGGCTCGGCGCAGCTCGCTGCGCGCAGCAAGGAGCCGCCCGGGGTGCTGCGCGAGCGCGTCACCTCGAAAGGCGGCACCACCGCGGCGGCGCTCGCCGTGTTCGAGGAGACGCGCCTCGCGGAGCACTTCCGGCGCGCGGTCGAGGCGGCGAGCCGGCGCGGCGCGGAGCTCGGCGAGCTCCTGGGCAGGGACTGATGCTGGTCCAGATCGGCCAGTTCCTCGTCGACGTCGTCGGCAGCTTCTTCGTCTTCATTCTGCTGGCGCGCTTTCACTTCCAGTGGCTGCGCGTGCCGTTCCGCAACCCGATCGGCGAGTTCATGATCGCGGTCACCAACTGGATCGTGCTGCCGGCGCGCCGCGTGGTGCCGCCGCTCGCCGGGCTCGACCTGGCGACGCTGCTCGCCGCCTGGCTGCTGCAGGCGCTGGCGCTCACGCTGCTCGTCGCCATGGCGGGCGGCGCGGGCTCGACGCTGGTGTTCGTCGCCTCGGCGTTCGACCTGGTGCGCTACAGCCTGTACATCCTCGTCTTCGCCGTGGTGGTGCAGGCGGTGCTGACGTGGGTGAACCCGCACTCGCCGGTGCTGTACCTGTTCGACGCCATGACGCGGCTCTTTCTGCGGCCGATCCGGCGCGTGGTGCCGCTGCTCGGCAGCGTCGACTTGTCGCCCCTGGTGCTGCTGGTGCTCCTGCAGGTGGCGCTCATTGCGCTCGCGCACCTGCGCACGGCGGTGTGGGGCGTGCTCTGAGCGGCTAGCGCCGGAAGCGGATCTCCGCCGGGTAGGGAAACACGTCCTCCTGCACGCCGGCGCGGATGCGCGCCTGCTTGTCGGCCCAGAACCGCGGGTCCATGAGGTCGGCGTGGCGCTCGAGGAACAGCGCGCGCGACGCCGGGCCGGTGACCAGGAACTTCTCGAACTGCTCGGGAAACACGTCGTGCGGCCCGATCGAGTAGTAGGGCTCGGCCGCCATCTCGTCGTCGAACGAGCGCGGCGCCGGGATGCTGCGGAAGTTGCACTCGGTCATGTAGGCGATCTCGTCGTAGTCGTAGAACACGACGCGCTCGTGGCGCGTGACGCCGAAGTTCTTCAGCAGCATGTCGCCCGGGAAGATGCCGGCGCCGGCGAGCTCCTTGATGGCGTCGC
>JBFFZT010000269.1:0-3874 GCA_041568535.1 Burkholderiales bacterium
GGCGATTGCGCTCGCCGCGCACCAGAAGGCGGCCGACTACACGGTGGCCAAGGCGCGCCTCGGCATGCTCGACGTGCTGCTCGGCGCCGCGCTGCTCGTCGCGCTCACGCTCGGCGGCCTGCTGCAATGGATGTCGGCGCAGTGGGGTGCGTGGTTCGCGCCCGGCGGGCTCGCGCACGGCACGGCGCTCATCGCCGGCGCGGTGGTGCTGCTCTCGGCGCTCGAGCTGCCGGTGTCGCTCTACCGCACCTTCGTCATCGAGGCGCGCTTCGGCTTCAACCGCATGAGCCTCGGGCTGTTCCTCGCCGACTTGGCCAAGAGCGCGCTGCTCGGCGCGGCGCTCGGCCTGCCGCTGCTCGTGCTGGTGCTGTGGCTCATGGGCCGCATGGGCGAGGCGTGGTGGCTGTACGTGTGGCTCGCCTGGATCGGCTTCAACCTGCTGGTGCTGCTCGCCTACCCGACGTTCATCGCGCCGCTGTTCAACAAGTTCTCGCGGCTCGAGGATCCGGCGCTCGCCGCGCGCATCGACGCCCTGCTCGCGCGCTGCGGCTTCACCTCGAACGGCCTCTACGTCATGGACGGCTCGCGGCGCTCCGCGCACGGCAACGCCTACTTCACCGGCTTCGGCGCCGCCAAGCGCATCGTGTTCTTCGACACGCTGCTCGCGCGCCTCGCGCCGGGCGAGGTCGAGGCGGTGCTCGCGCACGAGCTCGGCCACTACCGCCGGCACCATGTTTGGAAGCGCATCGCGCTCCTGTTCGCGCTGTCGCTCGCGCTGCTGTGGCTGCTCGGGCAGCTGATCGACGAGCCCTGGTTCTACGCCGGCCTGAACGCAGGCGCGCCCGGCGATGCCATGGGGCTGCTGCTGTTCGTTCTGGTGGTGCCGGTGTTCACGTTCTTCCTGCAGCCGCTGACCAGCCTGTATTCGCGGCGCCACGAGTTCGAGGCCGACGCCTACGCCGCGGCGCACGCCAGCGCGGCCGAGCTGGTGCGCGCGCTGGTCAAGCTCTACCAGGACAACGCCGCCACGCTCACGCCCGACCCGCTGCACTCGGCGTTCTACGATTCGCATCCGCCCGCCGCGCGGCGCATCGCACGGCTGCAGGCGCTCGCCTAGGAGGCTCCATGAACGATCTGGCCACGAAGAAGTGCAAGCCCTGTGAAGGCGGCACGGCCGCGTTGAGCGACGCCCAGGCGCGCGACCTGCTGAAGCAGCTGAAGGGCTGGATCCTCGAGGACGGCAAGCTGGTGAAGGTCTACCCCTTCGGCAACTACCACCAGACCATGGCGTTCGTGAACGCGCTCGCCTGGATCTCGCACCGCGAGGACCACCACCCCGACCTCGAGGTCGGCTACAACAAGTGCCGCGTCACCTACTGGACGCACGCGGTCGGCGGGCTCTCGGAGAACGACTTCATCTGCGCCGCCAAGAGCGACGCGCTGTTCGACCTGTAGGCGCCCCCGGGGCTCCGTGCAGCGCGTCTACAGCTCGTTCGACCTCGTCGCCGCGCACCACGCGAGGAATCTCCTCGAGGCCGAGGGCATCCGCGCCGAGGTAAGGAACGAGCGCCTGTCCTCCGCGATGGGCGAGCTGCCGCCGGCGGAATGCCAGGCCGAGGTCTGGGTGCTGGAGGCGGGCGACGCGGCGCGCGCCGAGCAGCTGCTGCGCGAAGGCACGCGCGTCCCGGCGGGTCCGCCCTGGACCTGCGCCTGCGGCGAGCGCATGGAGCCGCAGTTCACGCAGTGCTGGCGCTGCGGCGCCACGCGGCGCGCCTAGAGCGCGCCGGCGAGCGAGATCAGCACCAGCAGGAACACCCAGACCACGAGCGCGCGCCACACCAGGCCGACGACGCCGTCCAGATGCGGCGCGTCGGCGTTGTCGCCCACGCCGAGCTCGGGGCGCACTTCGACGCCTTCGAGCGCCGCGAGCGGCATGCCCAGGCGCACGCCCAGCGCGCCGGCGCCGGCGGCGAGGATCACGCCGGCATCGGGGTCGGGCCAGGCCGGCGCCTGCGTGCGCCAGCAATAGATCGTGTCCTCGAAATCGCCCACCACCGCGAACGAGACCGCGGTGAGGCGCACCGCGGGCCACTCCAGCAGCCGCCCGGCGCGCTCGGCGAACTCGCCGAACCCGCCGAGGCCGCGCCAGCGCCGGCGCAGGAACACCGCCAGCCGGTAGGCGATGGCGCCGCTCGGCCCGGGCAGCAGCACGAACCAGAACAGCACGCCGAACACATGGCGGTGCGAGGCCACCAGCGCCTCCTCGATGGCAAGGCGCATCACTTCTTCGCGGCTGCGGTGCTGCGCCGGCTCGCCGCGCCACTCGCCGAGGAGCTGCCGCGCCCGGTCGAGGTCGCCGGTGCGCACGGCGAGCTGCAGGTCGGTGAAGTAGTGGCTGAACTGGCGAAAGCCGAGCGTGAGGTAGAGCGCGGCAATGTTGAAGGCGAGCCCGGCGAGCGGGTGCACCCAGAGCAGCAGGTAGTACAGCGCCAGGGCCGCAACGAGCACCGGCAGCACGGCCACCAGCCAGGCGATGGCGCCCTGGCGCTTCTCGCCCGCGTTGAACGAGCGCTCCAGCCACTCGGCGCCGCTGGTCAGCGCGGCGAAGTAGGCCTTGCGATCGCCGAGCGGGCGCCACTGCTCGAGCAGCAGCGCGGCGATGACGGCGAGCGCGCTCATGCCTGCTCCTGCGCGAGGAAGCGATACAGGTTGATCAGCATGCCCGCGGTCGCGCCCCAGATGTAGTAGTCGCGGTACGGGATGGCGTAGAACGGCACCGTGCGCCCCTGGAACTCGCGCTGGTGGCGCTGGTGGTTCGCCGGATCGAGCACGAAGGCGAGCGGCACCTCGAACGCCTCGTCGACCTCGTGCGCGTCCAGGCGCAGCTCGAACGGCGGCGCCACCAGGGCGACGACCGGCGTGACGCGGAAGTCGGTGCGCGTGTGGTAGTCCGACAGCCGCCCCAGCACTTCGACGCGCGCCGGGTCGAGGCCGATCTCCTCGCGCGTCTCGCGCAGCGCCGTGGCCTCGGCGCTCGGGTCGCCGGCCTCGGCGCCGCCGCCGGGGAAGGCGATCTGGCTCGAGTGGTTCTTCAGGTGGGCGGTGCGGCGCGTAAGCAGCAGGGTCAGCCCGTCGGGCCGCGTCACGATGGGCACCAGGACGCTGGCCCGGCGGCGCGCGGCGGCGCGCTCGGCGTCGATGCCCTGGTCGCCGTAGAGCATCTCCACGCGCCTGCCGGTGGCGAAGCGCCGCCGCAGGGCGCCGGCGTCCAGCGCGATCGGCTTGTCGTGGCTCAGCGTCGCCCGCATCGGGAATAAGTCGTCGTCATCTGGCGTTTGCGCTCCAGCCGGGATGATAATCCGTCCCGCACTTCAACCCTAAGAAGGAGGATCCGCATGAACAAAGCACTCGTGCTCGCCGCCCTGGCGCTGTTCAGCTCCGTGGCCATCGCCGGCAGCTGCCCGAAACTGATGAAGGAAGTCGACGCGGCGCTGCCCTCGGCCAAGCTGAGCGCCGCGCAAATGACCGAGGTGAAGAAGCTGCGCGCCGACGGCGAGGCGCTGCACAAGGCCGGCAAGCACGGCGATTCCGAGGCCGCGCTGAACAAGGCCAAGAAGATCCTCGGCATCTAGCGGCCGCCGGCGCCATGCGAAAACGCCGCCCGCGGGCGGCGTTTTTCTTTGCCCGCGCCGCATTACGGCAGCAGGATCACCGAGCCGGTGGTCTTGCGCCCTTCGAGATCGGTGTGGCACTTCGCCGCGTCGGCGAGCTTGTAGCGCGCCGAGATCTCGATCTTCACCTTGCCCGATTTCACGATGTCGAACAGCGACTTCGCGCGCGCCTCGAGGTCCTCGCGCTTGGCCACGTAGGTGAC
>JBFFZT010000270.1:0-3866 GCA_041568535.1 Burkholderiales bacterium
GATCGTGCTCGGCGCGGTGGCCGACGGCAAGGTGGCGCTCATCGCCGGCGTCACGGCGGACCTCACCGGCAAGGTGAAGGCGGGCGAGCTGGTCAATTTCGTCGCCCAGCAGGTCGGCGGCAAGGGCGGCGGCCGCCCCGACATGGCGCAGGCCGGCGGCACCGAGCCCGCCAAGCTGGAGGCGGCGCTGCAGTCGGTGCAGGCCTGGATCGAGCAGCGCGTTTAAGCGTCCACGGAGACAGACATGAAACTCAGGACTCTATTGGCGGCGGCGCTGGCGCTGCCGGCGCTCGCGTCGGCGCACCACGGCTGGAGCGAGTACGACTCGACGAAGCTCCTCAAGCTCACGGGCAAGATCGTCGAGTACGGCTACGAGCACCCGCACGGGCATGTCAGGCTGGAGGCGCCGGGCAAGACCTGGTGGTGCGTGCTCGCGCCGCCCTCGCGCATGCAGAACCGCGGCCTGGAAAAGGAGATGCTCGCCCCCGGCGTGACGGTGACGCTCGAGGGCTACGCCAACCGCGACAAGCCCGAGGAGATGCGCGCCGAGCGCATCCTCGTCGGCGGCAAGACGGTTGAACTGAGATAGCGCATGACCCCGGTGGGCGCGATCGAGGCGAGCGCGCTCGCGGTGGCGATGCGCCAGTCGCTGTGGCTGTACCCGATCGTCGAGATCGTGCACCTCACGGGCATCGCGCTGCTCGTCGGCTCGATCGCCATGCTCGATCTGCGGCTGCTCGGGCTTTCGCGCTCGGTGCCCGTGAAGCGCCTGGCGGCGCACATCCTGCCCTGGACGCTCGGCGCCTTCGTGCTCATCGTGCCGAGCGGCCTGATGATGTTCATGGCGCATGCCAATGACTTCATCCAGAGCGACGTGTTCGCGCTGAAGATGAGCCTGCTGCTCGCTGCCGGGGCGAACGCCGGCGTGTTCCACGCCGGCGCCTACCGCGGCGCCGCGTCCTGGGACGTGGAGCGCATGCCGCCGCCGGCCGCGCGCATCGCCGCCGCGCTGTCGCTTGCCCTGTGGGTCTCGGTGATCGCCTGCGGGCGGCTGCTCGCCTACACCTAGAAGCCGATGCGGCGCCGCGCGCCGCTCGCGTCCGGCACGTCCTCGGCGCCGAGCTCGGCGCGGCCGGCAATCTTGGCATTGCCGAAAGCGGCGAGCACGGCGCGGCGCATCTCGCGCGGCGAGAGCGCGGCGAGCCTGTCCACCACCGCCGCGGACGGCGCCTCCGGAAAGCGCTTGCCCCAGTCGTGCGCGCTGCGGATGTCGCGGTAGATGGCGAGCGCGATGCGCCGCGCGCCTTCCGCGTCCGGCGGATCGATCTCGTAGACGTGCATGCGGTTCAGGATCGGCTCCGGGATGCGCGAAGCGTCGTTGGCGGTGGCGAACCACACCGCGCCCGAGGCGTCGATCGGGATCTCGGCGAACTCGTCCACGAAGCGCATCGCGGTGTCGGCCTCGAGCAGCCCGTAGAGCGCGCCGAGCGGGTCGTACTGGCCGTCGGCGCTGGTCTTGTCGAGCTCGTCCACCACCATCACGGGATTGGCGTACTCGCCGTTCAGGAAGGTCTCGAACACCTTGCCGGGCTTGGCGTTCTTCCACTGCGAAGAGGCGCCGCTCAGGATCCAGCCGGCGGTGAGCGAGCTCATCGGTACGAAGCCGAATCCGGTGCCCAGCAGCTGCGCGATGCGCCGCGCGAAATGCGTCTTGCCGATGCCGGGTGCGCCGAGCAGCAGCATCGGCGGCAGCTCGACCGCGTCCTCCGAGTCCATGCACAGCGCGAGCTGCTTGCGGATGTCCTCGAGCACGCGGCCGAAATTGGGCAGGTCCTGGTAGAGCTCGTCCATCGGCGGCATCGCCGAGGGCTTGACGGTGAAGCGCTGCCCGCCGACGCGCAGCATCTTGTCGTAGAGCGCGCGCAGCGCCTCGTTGGCGCCGGGCGGAAGCTCGTGCAGCGCCTTCTCCACGGCGGGCACGTCGTAGACGTCCTTGAAGCCCGCGATCGGAATAGCCATGCTTGCCGACATTCGTGCCTCCTTGCTGCTGTTCTTGTCGCCGGACCTGCTATCCGAGCGAAGACGCTAGCAGACGTGGAATAGCGTAGCAAGTCTCGCGCCAGCGTTTTGGCAGTCCGCTCGGGCGAGTGCTAGATTGCTTGCATGTCCTCCTTCAGACCCGAGTTGACGCCGGAGGTTTTCAACGGCCGCAGCCGCGGGCATCTGCCGGGCCTGCTCGGCTTGCACATCCTGACGATGAGCGAAGTGCTCGTGGAGAGCCGGCTCGAGGTGCGCAAGGAGCACATGGCGCCGAACGGCTTCCTGCATGCCGCCACCGTCATCGCCCTGGCCGACACCTCGTGCGGCTACGGCTGCGTCGCGCAGCTGCCGCAGGGCGCAAGCGGCTTCACCACGCTCGAGCTGAAGGCAAACTTCCTCGGCACCACGCGCGAGGGCGCGATCCGGTGCCGGGCGCAGCCGGTGCACCTGGGGCGCACCACCCAGGTCTGGGACGCCGAAGTGGCGGTGGAGGGGATGGAGAAGAAAATCGCCGTCTTCCGCTGCACCCAGATGGTCCTGTGGCCCGCCAAGTAGACAATTCCTGTCACCCATGCTTCAATCAGCGCCCATGACCCGCTGGTTCTTCGGCTTCTTTTTCTACTTTCCGCGCCCTCTGGCGGAGGAGATCGGCTAGCCGCGCAGCCCGCGAACCCGAGAAACCGCCAGAGCAGAGATGCCTGGCGGTTTTTTTATTTCCGAGACCCCGACCATGACCACGCCCCTCGACCCGTTCCTCAGCCCCGCGTCCGCGGACAAGACCTCGCTCACCGACGACGAGCGCATCGACAACATCGTTCCGCTGCCGCCCCCGGAGCACCTGATCCGCTTCTTCCCGATCCAGGGCACGCCGGTCGAGGCGCTGATCACCGACACGCGGCGCAAGGTGCGCGAGATCCTGCACGGCAAGTCCGATCGCCTCCTGGTGGTGATGGGCCCGTGCTCGATCCACGACCCGAAGGCCGCGCTGGAGTACGCCGGGCGGCTCGCGGCCGAGCGGCGCCTGCACGAGGGCGAGCTCGAGCTCCTGATGCGCGTGTACTTCGAGAAGCCGCGCACCACGGTGGGCTGGAAGGGCCTGATCAACGACCCGTACCTCGACGGCAGCTTTCGCATCAACGAGGGCTTGCGCATCGCGCGCGACCTCCTCGTGCGCATCAACCAGGCCGGGGTGCCCGCGGGCTGCGAGTTCCTCGACGTGATCTCGCCGCAGTACCTGGGCGATCTCGTGTCCTGGGGCGCGATCGGCGCGCGCACCACCGAGTCACAGGTGCACCGCGAGCTCGCCTCGGGCCTCTCGGCCCCGGTCGGGTTCAAGAACGGCACCGACGGCAACGTGAAGATCGCGGTCGACGCGATCCTCGCGGCCGGGCAGAAGCACCACTTCCTCTCGGTGCACAAGACCGGCCAGGTGGCGATCGTGCAGACGCGCGGCAACGACGACTGCCACATCATCCTGCGCGGCGGCAAGGCCCCGAACTACGACGCGGCGAGCGTCGCTGCGGCCTGCGCCGAGCTCGCCAAGGCGAAGCTCGCCGAGCGCCTGATGGTCGACTGCTCGCACGCCAACGCCGCCAAGCAGTACAAGCGCCAGCTCGACGTCACGCGCGACCTCGCGGCGCAGATCACGGGCGGCGAGCGGCGCATCGTCGGCACCATGGTCGAGTCGCACCTGGTGGAGGGGCGCCAGGAGCTCAGCCCCGGCAAGGCGCTGCAGTACGGCCAGAGCGTCACCGATCCGTGCCTGGGCTGGAAGGATTCCATCGAGGTGCTGGAGACGCTCGCCGGCGCGGTGAAGGAGCGCAGGA
>JBFFZT010000271.1:0-3865 GCA_041568535.1 Burkholderiales bacterium
AGAGCGTCACGTTGATGCGGTGATCGGTGACGCGGCCCTGCGGGAAATTGTAGGTGCGGATGCGCTCCGAGCGGTCGCCCGAGCCGACGAGCGACTTCCTCGCCGAGGCGGTCTTCGCCTGCTGCTCCTGCGTCTGCTTGTCCTTGATTCGCGCCGCGCGCACCGAGAGCGCCTTTTCCCGGTTCTTGTGCTGCGAGCGCGAGTCCTGGCACTCGACCACGATGCCTGTCGGAAGGTGCGTGACGCGGATCGCGGACTCGGTCTTGTTGACGTGCTGGCCGCCCGCGCCCGACGCGCGAAAGGTGTCGATGCGCAGATCCGCGGGATTCAGCACCACGTCGTCGAGTGCCGCGGCCTCGGGCAGCACCGCCACGGTACAGGCCGAGGTATGGATGCGCCCCTGTGCTTCGGTCGCCGGCACACGCTGCACCCGGTGCACCCCCGACTCGAACTTGAGGCGCGAGTAGGCGCCCTGTGCGCCGATGCGCACGATCACTTCCTTGTAGCCGCCGAGCTCCGAGGGGCTTTCGGAGATCAGCTCCACCGGCCAGCCCTGGCGCTCGGCGTAGCGCGTGTACATGCGCAAAAGGTCCCCCGCGAAAAGCGCCGACTCGTCGCCGCCGGTGCCCGCGCGCACCTCGAGAAAGATGCTGCGCTCGTCGTTCGGGTCCTTGGGCAGGAGCTGCTTCTGCACTTCGCTTTCCAGGCGCTCCATCTCGGCGCGCGCGCCTTTCAGCTCCTCGTCGGCGAAGCCCTTCATGGCTGCGTCGCGCGCCATGTCCTGCGCCGCCTGCGCGTCGGCCTCGGCCTGGCGGTAGCGCGCATACAGCGTGGCGAGCCCCGACGCCTCGGCGTACTCGCGCGACAGGTTCTTGAACTGCGCCATGTCGCGCGTCGCGTTCTCGGCGGCGAGCAGGCCGTTCAGCTCCTCCAGGCGCACCAGGGTGCGCTCGAGCTTCGCGCGCAGCGACGGCTTCACCGGGACAGGTACAGCCGCTCGATGAGCGCCGCCAGCGCCTGGCGCTCGTCGTCCGCGGTTTCATTCAGCGCCTGCGTGGGCGCATGCAGCAGCTTGTTGGTGAGACCCTGCGACAGCGCCTCGAGCACCGTCTTCGGGTCGTCGCCGCGCTGCAGGTGCCTGAGCGCCCGCTCGAGTTCGTGCCGGCGCGCCGTCTCGCCTTGCTCGCGCAACTGCCGGATCAGCGGCACCGAGGCGCGCGCGGACATCCAGTGCATGAACTGCCCGACCTGCGTCTCGATGATGGCCTCGGCCTGCTCGAGCGCCGAGCGGCGCGCATCAAGGTTGCCCTGCACGATGGCGTGCAGGTCGTCCAGCGTGTACAGGAACACGTCGTCGAGCTCGGCCACCTCGGCCTCGATGTCGCGCGGCACGGCGAGGTCCACCATGAACATCGGACGGTGCTTGCGCGCGCGCAGCGCGCGCTCCACAAGGCCCTTGCCGAGGATGGGGAGCGAGGACGCGGTGCAGGAAACGACGATGTCGTAGTCCTGCAGATGCTCGGCAAGCTGGCGCAGCTCGACCGCGTGCCCGGCGAAGCGGTGCGCGAGCACCTGCGCGCGCTCGAGCGTGCGGTTGGCCACCGCAATGCGCGCGGGCGCCTGCGCCGCGAAGTGCGTGGCGCAGAGCTCGATCATCTCGCCCGCGCCGATGAACAGCACCTTCTGCTCCCTGAGGCTCGGGAAGATGCGCGCCGCGAGCTTGACCGCCGCCGCCGCCATGGAGACGCTGCTGGCGCCGATCTCCGTGGTGCTGCGCACCTCCTTCGCCACGGCGAAGGTGCGCTGGAACAGCTTGTGCAGCACGGTGCCGAGCGTGCCGGCGGCCTCCGCGGTGCGCACCGCCTCCTTCAGCTGGCCGAGGATCTGCGGCTCGCCGAGGACCATGGAATCCAGGCCCGCGGCGACGCGGAAGGTATGGCGCACGGCCCGGTCCTGCGGCAGCGTGTACAGGTAGGGCCGCAGGTCGTCGGGCTGCAGGCTGTGGTAGCGCGCCAGCCATTCGGCCGCGGCCTGCGGCTGCTCCGCAGACAGGTAGAGCTCGGTGCGGTTGCAGGTCGACAGGATGGCGGCTTCGGTCGCGCGCTGGCTGCGTGTCAGCTCGCCGAGCGCGTCGTAGAGCCGCTCGACGTGAAACACCACGCGCTCGCGCACCGGCAGCGGCGCGGTGGTGTGGCTCAGGCCAAGGGCGAAGAGGGTCATCGAATGCGCCAAGGACGCATTATAGAAGCAGGGCTTCCCCTCGCCGATTGCGCTAAATCAAGGTCTTGCGCGTGCCGGCGTCGGCCCTCGTCCCACGCCTTTTCGGGCAGCGGCGCTGCGCGCGCCGAGCTTCGCCAGCTCGGCCATCGCCGTTTCGTTGCCGTGCATCGCCTGCGCCGCGGAAAGTGGTGGCCAAGGCCGGAATCGAACCAGCGACACACGGATTTTCAGTCCGCTGCTCTACCAACTGAGCTACTTGGCCTGCGGGAAGAGCGCGGATTATAAAAGAAAAGGGGCGCCGAAGCGCCCCTTAACTGTGTAGCGGAAGGGAGGTAACGGAGGGGAACCTAGGTTCCCCTCTGTTCGTTACATATCCATGCCGTCCATACCGCCCATGCCGCCCATGTCGCCATGGCCGTGGCCGCCGCCCTTCTTGTCTTCGACCATCTCCGCCACCATCGCATCGGTGGTGAGCATCAGGCCGGCAACCGAAGAGGCGTTCTGCAGCGCGGTGCGCGCCACCTTGGTGGGATCGATCACGCCCATCTCCACCAGGTCGCCGAACTCGCTGGTCTGCGCGTTGTAGCCGAAGTTCACGCCCTTGCCCTCGACCACCTTGTTGAGGACCACCGAGGGCTCGTCGCCGGTGTTCTCGACGATCTGGCGCAGGGGCTCTTCCAGGGCGCGCATCACGATCTTGATGCCGGCGTCCTGGTCGTGGTTGTCGCCCTTGAGCTTGCCTTCGAGCGTCTTCTTCGCGCGCAGGAACGCCACGCCGCCGCCGGGGACGATGCCCTCTTCGACGGCCGCGCGGGTCGCGTGCAGCGCGTCCTCGACGCGGGCCTTCTTCTCCTTCATCTCGACTTCGGTGGCCGCGCCGACCTTGATCAGCGCCACTCCGCCGGCGAGCTTCGCCACGCGCTCCTGGAGCTTCTCGCGGTCGTAGTCGCTGGTCGCCTCGTCGATCTGCACGCGGATCTGCTTGACGCGCCCCTCGATGTCCTTCTTGTTGCCCGCGCCGTCGATGATGGTGGTGTTCTCCTTGCCGGCTTCGATCTTCTTCGCCTTGCCGAGGTCCTTCAGCGTCGCGTTCTCGAGCTTCAGGCCCAGCTCTTCGCTGATCACCGTGCCGCCGGTGAGGATCGCCATGTCTTCCAGCATCGCCTTGCGACGATCGCCGAAGCCCGGCGCCTTGACCGCCACCGTCTTGAGTATCCCGCGGATGTTGTTCACCACCAGCGTGGCGAGCGCCTCGCCTTCGACTTCCTCGGCGATGATCACCAGCGGCTTGCCCGACTTTGCCACCTGCTCGAGGATCGGCAGCAGCTCGCGGATCGAGCTGATCTTCTTGTCGTGCAGGAGCAGGTAGGGCTCGTCCAGCACCGCGATCTGCTTCTCGGGGTTGTTGATGAAGTACGGCGAGAGATAGCCGCGGTCGAACTGCATGCCCTCGACCAGGTCGAGCTCGTTCTCGAGCGACTTGCCGTCCTCGACGGTGATGACGCCTTCCTTGCCGACCTTGTCCATGGCATCGGCGATGATCTTGCCGATGTCATCGTCGGAGTTGGCCGAGATCGAGCCGACCTGGGCGATTTCCTTGGACGTCTTGCAGGGCTGCGAGATCTTCTTCAGCTCATCGGTGACC
>JBFFZT010000272.1:0-3844 GCA_041568535.1 Burkholderiales bacterium
CGCCGAGCACCAGCAGCGTTTCACCCGCCTGCAGCTGCCCGCGATCGCGTAGCGCGTGGTCGGTGGTGCCGTAGGTGAGGACGAAGGACGCCGCCTCCTCGTAGCTCATGCCCTCCGGCATCGGCAGCAGGCGCCCCGACTCGGTCTTCACTTCCTCGGCGAAGGCGCCGTAGGTGGTGAAGGCGATCACCTTGTCGCCGGGCTTGACGTTCTTCACATCCGCGCCGACCGCCTTCACCACGCCGGCGAGCTCGCTGCCCGGGGAAAAGGGCAGGGGCGGCTTGTACTGGTACTTGTTCTGGATGATGAGCACGTCGGGAAAGTTGACGCTGGCCGCCTTGACGCTGATCACCACCTCGCCCGCGCCGGGCTGCGGCGAAGGCACCTCCTCGAGCACCAGCGACTCGGGCGGGCCGAACTGCTTGCAGAGCAGGGCCTTCACCTGCGCCCTCGCCTAGGTCGAGCGCGCGGCGAGCCCGCCGTCGATGGTGACGATGCAACCCGAGGTGTAGGCCGAGCGCTCGGAGGCGAGAAACGCCACCATCCACGCGATCTCCTCGGGCGACGCGGGACGGCCGAACGACATGCCCGCGAAGAGCTCCGGGTAGCGCTCGGGATCGCCGAACTTCGCCTCGGCGCGCTGGCGAAACAGGCTCTTCAGCCGGTCGGTGGCCACCGGGCCGGGGTTGATGCCGACGACGCGGATGCCGTCCGCGTGCGAGGCGCCGCCCAGCGTGCGCGTGAAGGCCATGAGCCCGGCGTTGGCGGTGCTGCCGGCGATGTAGCTCGCGTCGAGCTTCTCGCCCGCGTTGCCGAGAATATTGACGATCACGCCGCTCCTGCGCGCTTTCATGCGCGCGTAGACCTGGCGCGTGAGATTCAGGTAGCCGAACACTTTCAGGTCCCAGGCGCGCCGCCAGGTGTCCTCGTCGACCTTGAGCAGGTCGCCGCCCGGAATCGCGCCGGCGTTGTTCACCAGGATGTCGAGCTCGCCCGCCCATCCGGCGAGCGCTTCCGCGGCGCCGCGCTGCGACAGGTCGGCGGCATGGAACTTGTGGCGGCTCGCGGCGGGCGGGTTGCGCGCCGTGATCAGCACCTCGCAGCCCTCGTCGGCGAGCGCGTTGGCGCACGCCCAGCCGATGCCCTTCGAACCGCCGGTCACCAGCGCGCGTTTGCCCTTAAGATTGAGTTCCATCGCCCTGCAAGTCTACCAACATGGCTCACATCACCACCAAAGACGGCGTGAAACTGCACTATGAGGAGGCGGGCAAGGGCACGCCGGTCGTCTTCGTGCACGAGTTCGCCGGCGACCTGCGCAGCTGGGAGCCGCAGATCGCGCATTTCTCGCGCCGCTACCGCTGCATCGCCTACAACGCGCGCGGCTACCCGCCTTCGGACGTGCCCGAGAGTTGGGAGCGCTACTCGCAGGAGCTCGCGCGCGACGACGTTCTTGCCGTGCTGGACGGGCTGAAGCTCGAGCGCGCCTTCATCGTCGGCCTTTCCATGGGCGGCTTCGCGAGCCTGCATTTCGGCATCAAGTACAGTGCGCGCGCGCTGGGGCTCGTGGTCGCGGGCTGCGGCTACGGCGCGGAGCCGGCCCGGCGCGAGGAGTTCCAGCGTTCCTCGCGCGCCAACGCCGAGCTGATCCTGAAGGAAGGCATGGCGAAATTCGCCGCCACCTACGGCCACAACGCCACGCGCCTGCAGCTGCGCGACAAGGACCCGCGTGGCTTTGCGCTCTACATCAAATACCTGACCGAGCATTCGGCCAAGGGCTCGGCGAACACCATGCTCGGCTACCAGGCGCGCCGGCCGTCGCTCTACGACCTGAAGAAGGAGATGGCCGGGATCACCGCGCCGACGCTCGTGATGTGCGGGGACGAGGACGACGCCACGCTCGAGCCGGGCCTGCTCATGAAGCGCACCATCCCGAAGATGGGGCTGATCGTGCTGCCGCGCACCGGTCATGGCATGAATCTCGAGGACCCGGCACTCTTCAACCGCCTCGTCGAGGACTTCTTCCACCAGGTGGAAAGCGGGCGCTGGGCATGAGCGCGGGACGGCTGGTCGTCGAGAAGCGCGGCGCCGTGGGCTGGATCGTGTTCGACCAGCCGGCGAAAAAGAACGCCATCAACGACGCCATGTGGCGCGGCATCCCCGAGGCGATGGCGCGTTTCGATGCCGACGCGGACGTGCGCTGCGTGGCCTTCCGCGGCGCCGGCACCGAGGCGTTCGCCGCGGGCGCCGACATCTCGGAGTTCGCGAAGATCCGCGCGGAGCGCGCGGCCGTGGGCGAGTACGACGGGCTGCTCGATCGCGTGCTGCTCTCGATCCAGGGTTCGGCCAGGCCCTCGGTGGCGCTGATCCACGGCTTTTGCATGGGCGGCGGGCTGGAGGTCGCGCTCGCCTGCGACCTGCGCTACTGCGGCGCCTCGGCGCAGTTCGGCATTCCCGCGGCCAAGCTCGGCCTCGCCTACAACGTGGAAGGCCACAAGCGCCTGCTGGAGACGGTGGGCCACGCGCGGGCGCGCGAGATCATGTTCCTCGGCCGGCGCTACCCTGCGGGGGAAGCGCTGCAGATGGGGCTGGTGCACCGCGTGCTGTCCGATGCCGAGCTCGATGCCTTCGTCGATGGCGTGATCGCGACGCTCATCGAGAACGCACCGCTCAGCATCGCCAACTCCAAGACCTTCCTCGTGGAGTTCGCGAAGTCCGTCGGCCTGCCGGACCACGAGCGCATGCGCGCCGCGATGGAGCGCTGTGCCAAGAGCACGGACTACGAGGAGGGGCGGCGCGCGTTCATGGAAAAGCGCAGGCCGGCGTTCAAGGGAAAGTGACCATGAAGATTCAGTCGATCCGCGCACGCGCGGTCGCAGCGCCGATGCGGCGGCCGCTCGCCACCAGCACGGGCACGCTCACCGCGTCCGCGCTGCTGCTTCTCGACCTGCAGACCGACGCCGGCATCACCGGGCGCGCGTACCTGTTCGGCCTGGGCGCACACAACCTGAAGCCGATCGCCGCGCTGGTCGAGGCGATGGCGGAGATGGTGCAGGGCGACGCCGTGGCGCCGTTCGACCTCGAGAAAAAGCTGCGCCAGCGCTACACGCTGCTCGGCGTGCACAACATCATTCTGTTCGCCATGTCGGGCATCGACATGGCGGCCTGGGACGCGCTCGGCCAGGCGCAGAAGCTGCCGCTCGTGCGCCTGCTGGGCGGCACGCCGCGCCCGATTCCTGCCTACAACTCCAAGGGCCTCGGCATCATGCCGGTGAAGGCGCTGGCAAAGGAGGCCGAGGAGCTCCTCGAAGAGGGGTTCGCGGCGGTGAAGCTGCGCCTGGGACGCCCGCACGCCGCGGACGACCTCGCGGCGCTGCGCGCGGTGAAGAAAGCGATCGGGCCCGACGTCACGCTGATGGTCGACTTCAATCAGGGCCTCACGGTGGGCGAGGCGGTGAAGCGCGGGCGCATGATCGACGACGAGGGCGGCGTCACCTGGATCGAGGAGCCGGTGCGCGCGGACGATTTCGCCGGCAACGCGCGCATTGCGCGCGAGGTCGCCACCCCGATCCAGATCGGCGAGAACTTCATGGGCCCCGAGCAGATGGCGCAGGCGCTCGCGGCCGGGGCCTGCGATTACGCCATGCCCGACGTGCAGAGGATCGGCGGCGTCACCGGCTGGATGCGCGCCGCGGCGCTGGCGCAGGGCGCCGGCATGGAAATGTCGAGCCACCTGTTTCCGGAAGCGAGCTGCCACCTCCTGGCGGTGACGCCGACCTGCCACTGGCTCGAGTACGTGGACTGGGCCGACGCGATCCTCGAGGAGCCGCTGCGGCTGAAGGACGGC
>JBFFZT010000273.1:0-3837 GCA_041568535.1 Burkholderiales bacterium
GCGCGTCGCCTCGTCCTCGTCGCCCGAGATCACGATCACCGGCAGCTGGCGGATGCGCTCGTCGCCCGAGCCGCGGATCTGCCGCAGCACGCCGAACCCGTCCATGCGCGGCATGGAGATGTCGCAGAACACCAGCATCAGGGCCGGGTCGCTCGCGATCGCGTTCCAGCCGGCCTCGCCATCGGCCGCTTCGTGCACGTCGAGGCTGGATTCGAGGATGCGCCGGAACGTGGTGCGGACGAACTTCGAGTCATCGATGATCAGGACCCGCGGCCGCCCCGCACCGGGCTTGTGCGCCATGGGGGCTCAGGCCGCCATGTCGATGACCACGCGCCGCGTGACCTTGGCGTTGATGAAGTCCTCGAACACCTTGGGCAGCTCGGCGAAAGCCACGGTGCGCGCCATCTCCTTGAGCATGGGCGGGCGCATGTCGGTGGCCAGCCGCTGCCACACCTCGCGCTCCAACTCGGGCGTCGGGCAGTCGGTGGAGTTGATGCCGAGCAGGCTCACCCCGCGCAGGATGAACGGCAGCACGGTGGTGGTGAGGCTCGGGCTCGCGGCGAGGCCGATCGAGGCGATGACGCCGTTGAACTTCATGGTGCTCGCCATCCAGGCGAGCACCTCGCCGCCGAGATTGTCGACCGCGCCCGCCCAGGTCGCCTTGTCGAGCGGCCGGATCTTGGCCAGGTCCAGGCTCTGGCGCAGCAGGATCTCCTTCGCGCCGAGCTGCTTCAGCCAGGCCGATTCGCTGTCCTTGCCGGTGAGCGCGGTGACTGCGTAGCCGAGCTTGGCGAGCGCGGCCACGGCGATCGAGCCGACGCCGCCCGTGGCGCCGTCGACGAGCACCGGGCCGTTCGCAGGCCGCAGGCCGTTGTGCTCCATGCGCACCACGGCCAGGCCCGCCGTATAGCCGGCCGTGCCGAACGCCATCGCCTCCCACAGCGTCATGCCCTTGGGCAGCTTCACCGCCCAGTCGGCCGGGATGCGCGCGTACTCGGCGTAGCCGCCGTGATGCTTCACGCCGAGCTGGTGGCCCACCGCCAGCACCGCGTCGCCCTTGGCGAAGCGCCCGTCGCTGGAGGACACCACCGTGCCCGAGAGGTCGATGCCGCCGATGCACGAAGGTCGCATCAGGATCTTGCCCTTGCCGGTGGCGGCGAGCGCGTCCTTGTAATTGACGTCCGAATAGGCGACCCGCACCACCACTTCGCCGGGATCGAGGTCGTCGAGCGTGCACTCGACGAACTCGGCGCGCATCTTCTTATACGCTTCGGTCAGCCTGTAGGCCTTGAACTTTTCCACCGCTCCTCCTTCGTTCGCTGACGAGGTACTCGGCCGAGCGCATTTCGTGCAGCCGGCTTGCCGTGCGCTGGAACTCCGCGCTGTGCGCACCCTCGGTGAACAGCGCTTCCGGCGGCGCCGCGGCCGCCACCAGCAGATTCACCCGTTCATCGTAAAGCACATCCACCAGCCAGGTGAAGCGCCGCGCCGCATCGGCGTGCTTTGCCGACATGCGCGGCACCCCGGAGAGGATCACGGTGTGGAAGCGCTGCGTCAGGTCGACGTAGTCGGCGTAGGAGCGCGGCCCGCCGCACAGTGCGGCGAACTCGAACCATACCAGCCCGCCCGCGCGGCGGCGGTAGGGAATCCTGCGCCCCTCGACGTCGAGCGCCTGAGTTTCTTCCTCCACGTCCTTCAGCTCGGCGAAGATGCGCTCCAGCGCCGCCTCGCCGCCGGCGCCCACGTGGTAGGCCTCCAGCTTCTCCATCTTCAGGCGCCGGTAATCTGTCCCGTTGTCCACCTCGACGACGTCGAGCCGCTCCTTCAGCAGCGCGATCGCCGGCGCAAAGCGCGCGCGCTGCAGGCCGTCGGGATAAAGCCGGTCGGGGTGATAGTTGCTGGTCATGACGAACTGCACGCCGCGATCCATCACCTGCTGCAGGTAGCGCCCGAGGATCATGGCGTCGGCGATGTCGGAGACGTGGAACTCGTCGAAGCAGATCAGGCGGTAGCGCCGCGCGGTACGCTCGGCGACGGCGGCGATCGGGTCTTCGGTGCCCTTCAGGCTGGCGAGCTCGCGGTGGATCTCGCGCATGAAGTGGTGGAAGTGCACGCGGCGCTTCCTGACCAGAGGCACGCAGCGGTAGAACGCGTCCATGAGGAAGCTCTTGCCCCGCCCCACGGCGCCCCAGAGGTAGACGCCCCTGGGCAGCGGCGGCTTGACGATGAGGCGCTTGAGCGCGCTGTTGCGGCGCGCCTTGTACGCGCTCCATTCCTCGTACAGGCGCTGCAGCCGCTCGGCAGCGCGGCGCTGCGAAGGGTCGGACACGAAGCCTCGGCTCGCAAGGCTCCGCTCGTACAGCGCGAGGACGCCGGTGCTCAAACGCCCCGCGCGCGCCCGGCGTCGAAGGCGAGCGCCAGCAGCAAGCCGATCGGAATCATCTTGCAGATCGTAACCGATGAAAATCCCTCGATGGTGGCCCGCAGCTGCGCCTCGATCGGCGGCGGCGCGGCCGGCGCCGGCGGCAGCGCAAGCTCGCCGGCCAGCGTCGTGGCGCTTGCGGCGGTGAACCGGCGCGCAGCGGCGAGCGCGCCTTGCCGCTCGAGCGGGGCGAGCAGCGCGCGCCACAGCGCGAGGCAGCCCGGCCATACCGCGGCATGGCGATACAGCGAGGCGAGCGCGCCCGGCTCGCCCGGCTCGCCATAGCGGTTCAACTCCGCCACCAGCACGCGATCCGCTGCGCTCAGCGCCGCCACCGCCGGGATCGGCGGCAGGTCGGCGACCGCGCGCGCGGCGCGACCGCTGGCGCGGGAGGGCGCGGACGCGCCGATGCCCGGCGGGGTGTCGAGCGCCCGCAA
Source organism: Burkholderiales bacterium (assembly GCA_041568535.1). Classification (GTDB taxonomy): domain Bacteria; phylum Pseudomonadota; class Gammaproteobacteria; order Burkholderiales; family SG8-39; genus JAABQT01. The sequence goes on from JBFFZT010000273.1 coordinate 2,860, forward strand.
CAGCAGCTTCATCACCAGCACGTTCATGCAGTTGCCGCGGTTGTAGAACTCGACCAGCGCGCCGATGGCACGCGCGGCTGCGGCATCGAGCCCGTGCGCCGCCAGCAGCCTGCCGTCCACGCGCGGCGGCGCGATCGGCGCGACGTGCGCCTCGACGCCGGCGCGCAGGCGCTGCGCCAGCGCCTGCAGCGCGCCGCTGTCGGCGAGCGGCCGCACCACGCTCCAGGCCCAGGGCAGAAAGCCGGGATGGGTGGCGAAGTGCCGGTAGATCAGGTTGACCAGCGGCATGTCGAGCGCCGTGCGCATCTCGGCGTAGATCGCGGCGATCGCCGGCGGCGCGCCCTGCTCGGGCACCTCGGCGATCGCGTGCAGCGCGGGGTCGCCCGCGGGCATTACGGCAGCCGGGCGACCAGGTCCTGCGCCGTGCGCTCGAGCACGGCGCGCAGCGTCACGGGCTCCTCGGTCATCGTGTCCGTGGCCTGGCGCAGCTCCTGCATGCTTTCCCAGACGATGGTGCTGTCGCGGCTGTCCCAGATCTGCAGGAACAGGCGGATGTGCGCGTACTTGGTCTCCAGGAGCCGAAAGCCGAGCAGGCCGAAGCGATCGCGCGAGCCCTGCTCGAAGCCCTGCAGCTTGAGCTGCACCACGTAGCGCGCGCCGGTCGCGCCCCCCACCTTCCGCAGCACGTCGGCCGAGAACAGGCCCGTGTCGCGGTAGTCGTTGTACATGTGCTTGTAGGCATCGCCCAGCTTGGCGCGGTTCACCGCGCCCAGCGTTTCCGCCAGCGTGATGACGCGTAGCGCGGGACGCCGCAGCCGCAGCACCTCGGCGAAGGTCAGCGCGACCGCCTGCGTTTCCTGCTCCAGCCCGGTAACGGTCGACGGGGTGATGAAGGCGATGCCGCCGGCCTCCAGGTCGCCCGGACGCAGCCCGTTGCGCTGCTCGTGCAGCGTAGGAAAGATCTGCGTGCCGTAGCAC
>JBFFZT010000274.1:0-3831 GCA_041568535.1 Burkholderiales bacterium
CCGCTCGGCGTCAAGGACGACGACCTCAACTTCGATACGCTGCTCAAGAACGGCCACATCAAGGTGACCGAGGGGCAGTTCGTGGCGGTGGCCATCGTTTCCGACGAGATCCGCGAGGGTGTCACGATGGCAAACTTCAACTACCCGGGCGCGCCGGCGAACGCGGTGTGCCACGCGGTGCCCGACCCGGTGACCAACAACTACCGCTACAAGCTCGGCCGGGGCACGATCTCGAAGATGGGCGAATCGCCGTACAAGCGCTCGTTCTCGAGCATGTCGCTCAAGCCGCGCAACGTGATCTAGGTCCCGGCGATGTAGCGCTGGAAGAAGAGGGTTACGCCGAAGCCGGCGAGCGCGACGAGCGCGAGCGCCGGCGACCCGCTGCCGGCGATGAGCAGCGCATCGAGGAGCGCTATCCCCGCGATCAGGCTCACCACCGCGCGCGGGATGTCGCCCTTGCGGCGCCGGCGCAGGAACCACAGCGCGACCAGCATCCAGCCGGTGAACGCGAGCCAGAACAGCCCCGTCACGGGCTGCGCCATCGAGACCCAGGCGCCCCAGGCCACCGGCGCGGCGAGAAAGGCGAGCGGCCACAGGTTCTCCACCCGCTCGAGGTTCTCCTGCTTCGCGACGTAAGTGAGCCCGATCAGGTAGCACAACAACAGCGCGGCGCCGATCCACAGCGCATCGGGCAGCGCGAGCGTAATGGCGAGACCGGCGCCGACGTAGATCAGCACGCGGCACAGCCCCATCACCACCGGGCTCAGGGGATTGGTCTTGTGGTTCCAGTCGTAGTAGGTGATCGCCACCGCGAGCGTGAGGCCGGCGAGCGCGGGGGCCACCCCGACCAGCGCGAGCAGTACCACCCCCGCCGCCATCTGCCCGAAGCCCCAGCCGAACACCTCGCCGCGCGTCACCGCGCCGGACGGAATCGGGCGCTCCGGGCGCTCGCGCGCGTCGATCGCGGCGTCGAAGGCGTCGTTCAGGAACATGCCGCCCGTGTAGAACAGCGTGAAGGCGACGAGCAGCAGCGCGAACTCCCCGCCGAAGGCGCCGGCGCCCGCGAGCACCGCGCCGGCGAGCGTGTTGGTCCACACCGTGGGCAGGTTGGAGACGCGCCCGAGGCGCAGCGCCGTGCCGAGCTTCACTGCCCGAGCTGCGTCCTGACCCAGTTCAGCTCGCGCGCGATCGCCGAGGCGAGGTCGACCTTGCGATACGACTCCGGCAGCACGTCCCAGGTGTAGGTCTCGACCTCGAGGTGCGCGCTGATCGGCGATTCGCGGTGCAGCCGCAGGATCTCGGCGAGGAACGCCTGCGTGGTGTCGAAGTGCTCCATGCGCTCGAGGAAGATCGGCACGTGGAAGTGCACGCGCCACTCGCTGCCCTCCGCCGAAGCCGCCTCGGCGAGCGCCTGCGGCAGGTCGACGTAGCGCTCGAGCTTCCCGTTCGCGCGGCGCACCACCTGGTGCAGGTACACGGGCTCGGCGAACTCGCCGAGCTGGCGCGCGCTCGCCGCGCCGAAGCGCGCCACGCGCAGCGCCGCGGAGAGCTGCAGCTTGAAGATGCCGATGCCGCTCGCGCGCAGCCGCTCGATGCTCGCCTTCGGGTCCTCGAACTCCACCGCGGCGTGGCACACGTCGTAGCACAGGCCGATGTGCCGGCGCATCGCGCTTTCGGCGTCGGCGCTCGACAGCTTGGCGAGGGACGCGAGCCGCGCCACGCCCTTCTGGTCGAACAGGCGGGACTCGAAGAACCGTACCGCCTCGTCGATCGTCTCCAGGTAGCAGTAGGGCTCGGGCTCGAGCGCGAGCGTGATCGTCTTTCCGCCGTTCTTCGCGATGCCGACGAGGTGCGCCACGTGGCGGATCAGGTTCTCGACCACCGCGTCGATGCGCCCCTCGGCCCAGGGCTTGAAGGTGCAGGGCACGGTGCTCACGCTCCCCGCCTGCCCCGCGGGCAGCAGCGCCGCGAGGATGTCGGCGAGGTGGTCGGTATAGGCGAGGCGCTCGGGCTCGCTCCAGTCCGGGCGGTAGGCGTTCTCCTTCACCGCGCGGCCGTGAAACGGCCCGTAGGGAAAGCCGTTCAGCGTGAAGACGTAGTAGCCGCCCTCGTCGAGATAGCGCTTGAGCGCGGCGAGCGCCGCCTTGTCGCGCAGCCCTTCGGCGGCCGCGTGCCCGAGGCGCAGGCCCACGCCGAGCGGCCGCTCGGGCGACACCGCCGCCTTGATCGGCGGCAGGTGCTTTTCCAGCCCCGCGCGCACCTCGGCGAGCGCTTCGCCCGCGTGGATGTTGGTGCAGTAGGTAAGGTGGCCGAGCGCGCCGAGGTGCATCAGTCGCCTGCGCGCTGCTGCAGCCAGGCCATGGCCTCGCGCATGCGCTCGACGTCGATCTCGTGCACCTCGACGCCCTTGCCGATGCCGGCAAGCAGCGTGATCGTCAGCTCGCCCCCGAGGTGCTCCTGGAAATCCTTCAGGCCCTCGAGGATCGTCCATTCGCCCTTCGCGCCAGTCCTGGCGAGCGCCGGGTGCCAGAGGGTGAAGCCCAGGTACTCGAGCAGCGCGCAGATGCGCTCTTCCTCGCCCGCGGGCAGCAGCCCCACGAGCACCGAGTAGCGCGCATCGAGCGCCATGCCGATCGCCACCGCTTCGCCGTGGCGCACATGGTGGCGCGTGAGGCTCTCCAGCTTGTGCGCCGACCAGTGGCCGTAGTCCAGGGGCCGCGCGCTGCCGGTCTCGAACGGGTCGCCGCCGTGGCCGATCTGGCGCATGTGCAGCTCGGCGCAGCGCCGGATCATGTAAGCCATCGCCGCGCGCTCGAAGGTGGCCAGATCGTCCATGTGGCGCTCGATCCAGGCGAAGAACTCCGCGTCCCGGATCAGCGACACCTTCACCGCCTCGGCCATGCCGGCGATCTTGTCGCGCTCGGGCAGCCTGAGCACGAACTCGAGGTCGTTCAGCACCGCGAACGGCGGCGCGAAGGTGCCGACGAAGTTCTTCACCCCCTGCAGGTTGACGCCGTTCTTCACGCCGACGCCGGAATCGTTCTGCGCCAGCACGGTGGTCGGGATGCGGATGTGGCGCACGCCACGGTGCGTGGTGGCGGCAACCAGGCCCACCGCGTCGAGCACCGCGCCGCCGCCCACGGCGACGACGTACGAATGGCGGTCCAGGTGCAGCTCGAAGAGCTTCTGCTGCATGCTCTCGACGAAGTGCAGCTCGGTCTTGATCTTCTCGCCCCCGGGCACCGCGACCGGCGCGCAGGCGAGCTCGATGGCGTCGGCGTGGCGCTCGGCGTAGGCCTGGATCGCCGCGAGCAGCGGCGCCCCCAGCCCGTCATCCACGAAGAACACCACCCGGTGGCGCTTGGCGGGCTCGAGGCGGCACAGCACGTCGCGCAGCGCCGGGTTTTCCGGGTCGAACACGCCCTCGGTGAACACCACGGGAAACTCGTACGGCACGGCGAAGCGCTGCCAGTGCGTGGTGGTGCGCGCCTGCGTAGAATGCGTCATATGAAGTACGTCCTCGTGCTGCTCGGACTGCTGATGGTGGCATTTGGCGCCGCGCAATACAACGATCCCGACGGCCTGCTGTGGGCCTTCATATACCTGGTGCCGGCGGCATGGGCGTTCGCCGCGGCGTTCCGCCCCGCGGCCGTGCGCTCGCTCGCCGGCGAGCGGGCGCTGTGGGCCACGCTGGCGCTCGGCGCCGGGGCGCTGGTGGCGTACTGGCCCACGGTGCCGGAGTTCTGGCGCAAGGACGTGTGGTGGGTGGAGGAAACCGCGCGCGAAGGCATGGGCGTGATGGCCGGCGTCGCCGTCCTCGTCATCGTTCTC
>JBFFZT010000275.1:0-3830 GCA_041568535.1 Burkholderiales bacterium
AGGCGTGCTGAGCGCGCTCATCGTGCGCAATCGGATCGATAATCTGGACCTGGTCGGAGTGCTGAAGACGCGCGAATGACAACCCGCAACAAGATCCTGCTGGCGCTGGCGCTGCTCGCCCTGGCCGCGCTCGTCGCCTGGGCGCTGCAGCCGCAGCCGGTCGCGGTGGAGACCGCCGCCGTCACGCGCGGCGCGTTCGAGCTGACGGTCGCCGAAGACGGCAAGACGCGCGTGCGCGACCGCTACGTGATCGCTGCGCCGCTCGCGGGCCGGGTGGCGCGCATCCGCCTCGAGCCCGGCGACACCGTGCGCCTCGGCCAGGTCGTGGCGCAGCTCACGCCGACCGCGCCCGCGTTCCTCGACGCGCGCAGCGCGCGCGAGGTGCAGGAGCGCGTCGGCGCCGCGCAGGCGCAGCTCGCGCGCGCGCGCGCCGAGGCGCTGAAGGTGCTGGCGCAGCGCGACCAGGCGCGCGCCGACCTCGAGCGCCAGGCGAAGCTCGCCGCCGGCGGCTTCGTCTCCCCGACTGCGCGCGAGCAGGCGGCGCTCGCGCTGCGCACCGCCGAGCGCTCGGTGGAGGCGGCGCGCTTCGCCGAGGAGGCCGCGGGCCACGACCTGGCGCAGGCGCGCGCCGCGCTCGCGCGCTACAAGAGCGGCGACCCGACGGCGAAGTGGGAAGTCACCTCGCCGGTGAACGGTTCGGTGCTGAAGGTGGTGCAAAAGAGCGAAAGCCCGGTGGCGCTGGGCGCGCCGCTGCTCGAAGTCGCCGACGCGCGCAGCCTCGAGGCGGTGGTGGACGTGCTGTCGCAGGACGCGGTGGCGATCCGTCCCGGCATGGCGGCGCGCGTCGAGCTCGGCCAGGGCGTGGCGCCGCTGGGGGCGCTGGTGCGCCTGGTCGAGCCCGCGGCCTTCACCAAGGTCTCGGCGCTGGGCGTGGAGGAGCAGCGCGTGAACGTGGTGCTCGATTTCCCCGGCCCGCTGGACAGCGTGTGGACCATCGGCGACGGCTTTCGCGTCGAGGCGCAGATCGTCACGCTGCGCATCGAGGACGCGGTGAAGGCGCCGGTGGGCGCCCTGTTTCGCGACGGCGCGGGCTGGGCCGTGTTCGTGGCCGAGGGCGAGCACGCCGCGCGGCGCGCCGTCACCGTGGCGCACCGCAACGGCCTCGAAGCCATGGTCGAGGCGGGGCTCAAGCCGGGCGAGCGCGTCATCGTCTACCCGTCGGACGCCCTGCGCGACGGCGCCCTGATCGCCGAGTCGCGCGCACGGCGGTGACGCTGGCCCCTGGAGACCTGGACGCGGTGATCTTCGACCTCGACGGCGTGGTGACGAAAACCGCGGCGGTGCACGCCGGCGCCTGGAAGGAAACGTTCGACCCCCTGCTCGCGAGCCTGGGCCAGGCGCCGTTCAACCGGGTCGCCGACTACCTGCGCTACGTCGACGGCAAGCCGCGGCTGCAGGGCGTGCGCGACTTCCTGCAGGCGCGCGGCATCGTGGCCTCCGACGAGCAGGTGCAGGCGCTCGGCGAGCGCAAGAACGCGCGCTTCCGGGCGCTGCTGGCGGGCGGCGTGGACGTGTTCCCGAGCTCGATCGACTTCATCCGGCGGCTGCGCCGCCGCGGCGTGCGCACCGCCGTGGTGACCGCGAGCCGCAACGGCGAGGCGGTGCTGCGCGCCGCCGGCGCGAGCGAGCTGTTCGACGCCCGGGTGGACGGCAACGACGCCGCGCGCCTCGGCCTCGCCGGCAAGCCCGCGCCCGACACGTTCCTGCACGCCGCGCAACTGCTCGGCGTGCCGCCCGCTCGCGCCGCGGTGGTCGAGGACGCGCTTGCCGGCGTCGCGGCGGGGCGCGCCGGCGGCTTCGCCCAGGTGATCGGCGTCGATCGCGGCGGCCAGTCCGAGGCATTGCGCGAACAGGGCGCGACGCGCGTGGTGCGCGACCTTGGCGAGCTGGAGGACGCCGCATGACACTGGCGACGCCGCAAGCGATCCTCGCGGCGGCCGGCAAGCGCCGGCTCGCCCTGTTCCTCGACTACGACGGCACGCTGACGCCGATCGTCGAGCGCCCGGAGGACGCGGTGCTGGCGGAGGAAACGCGCAGCGTGCTGCGCCGTCTTGCGCGAACCCACACGGTCGCCATCGTCAGCGGTCGCGACCTGCAGGACGTGCGCACGCGCGTCGGCATCGAGGGCCTGCATTATGCGGGCAGCCATGGCTTCGACATCGAAGGGCCCGGCGGCGCGCGCGTGCACGACGCGGCCCTCGCGTCGGCGCCGAAGCTCGCCGCCGCGGCCGACGAGGTGGCGCGCGACACCGCCGCGCTCGCGGGCGTGCAGGTGGAGCGCAAGCGCTTTGCCGTCGCCGTGCACTTCCGCCGCGCGCGCGCGGCCGACGTCCCGGCGGTCGAGGCCGCAGTGGACCGCGCGCTCGCGCGCCACCCGGGCCTGCGCAAGACCGGGGGCAAGATGATCTTCGAGCTGCGCCCCGACGTCGACTGGGACAAGGGCCGCGCGGTGATCTGGCTGCTGCGCGCGCTCGGCTTGGAGGACGCGCTGCCGGTCTACATCGGCGACGACGACACCGACGAGGACGCATTCCGCGCGCTCGGCAGCCGCGGTGTCGGCATCGCCGTGCTGGATGCCCCGCGCGCCACCGCCGCGCGCTACGTGCTGCCCGATACCGACGCGGTGCGCGCGCTGCTCGCCGCGCTGGCGTGAGCTGGAGCCTCGACTACCGCGAGTTCAAGCCCGCAGAGGAGCGGCTGCGCGAGGCGCTGTGCACGCTCGGCAACGGCTATTTCGCCACGCGCGGCGCGGCACCCGAGGCGCAGGCCGGCGAGTTCCACTACCCGGGCACTTACCTTGCGGGCGGCTACGACCGGCAGGCGACCGAGATCGCCGGGCGACGGGTGGAGAACGAGGACCTGGTCAACCTGCCCAACTGGCTGGCGCTCACCTTTCGCATCGACGGCGCGGATTGGTTCGACCTCAAGGCGGTCGAGGTTCTCGAGTACCGCCAGGTGCTCGATCTCGCGCACGGCATGCTCGAGCGCCACGTGCGCTTTCGCGACGCCGCCGGGCGCCACACGCGGCTCGACGAGCGGCGCCTCGTGCACATGGCCGAGCCGCACCTCGCGGCGCTGGAGACCGTGCTCACCGCCGAGGACTGGAGCGGGCCGCTCGAGGTGCTGAGCGCGCTCGACGGGCGCGTCGAGAACGCGGGCGTGGCGCGCTACCGCGATCTCGCGCGCGGCCATCTCGAGCCGCTCGAGGCGCGCGCCGCCGGCGAGGATGCGGTGTTCCTGAAGGTGCGCACGCTGCAGTCGCGCCTGGAGATCGCACTCGCCGCGCGCACGCGGCTCGATCGCCCGGTGCGCAGGCGCGAGCGCATCGAGCCCGGCTACGCCGGCCAGCACCTGCATCTCGAGCTGCGCAAGGGCGAGCGGCTGCGCGTGGAGAAGGTCGTCGCGCTGCACAGCTCGCGCGACCGCGCCATCGCCGAGTGCGGCGAAGCGGCGCTCGAATCCTGCGCGCGCGCGCCGGACTTCGCCGCGCTCGCCGCGAGCCACGCCCTGGCCTGGCGCCACCTGTGGCTGCGCTTCGACATCGCGCTGGAGGACGGCGGCGAGCGCACGCAGCTGATCCTGCGCCTGCACCTGTTTCACCTGCTGCAGACCGCCTCGCCCAACACGCGGATGCTGGACGCCGGCGTGCCGGCGCGCGGGCTGCACGGCGAGGCCTATCGCGGCCACGTGTTCTGGGACGAGCTGTTCATTTTCCCGCTGCTCAACTACCGCCTGCCGGAGATCACGCGCGCCCTGCTGCTGTACCGCTA
>JBFFZT010000276.1:0-3826 GCA_041568535.1 Burkholderiales bacterium
GCCTTTGCCACCACGCTCGTCAGTCGCGCGCTGCGGTCGCGCGTATGGATCACGGCGTCGACGCCCGCACCGTCGGCCACGCGCAGACACGCACCGAAATTTCGCGGATCCTGGATGTTGTCGAGCACCAGCAGCAACGGCGTCGCGGCGCCTTCCTCGAGGCGCGACAGCAGCTCGTTGATCTCTAGCGGGCGCGGCGGGCGCCGTCTGAGCACGACCCCCTGGTGATGCCCGTCCCCGCTGAGCCTGTCCAGCGTGCGCTCGTCCACCGGGTGGACCGCGGCGCCGTGCTGCGCGGCGAGCGCGACGAGCGCTGATACCGCCTCGCTGTCGTGATCGCGCCGTATCCACAGCTCGAGCGCGTCCTGCGGCGAACGGGTCAGCGTGGTACGGGTGGCGTGCAGGCCGCCGATGACGAGATCGGCTTTCGCCATCAGCGTCGCCTGCGGCGGCGCGAGGTGCGTTTGCGTTCCGGTTCCTCGACGAGCTTGAAATCGATCTTGCGTTCGTCGAGATCGACCCTGGCGACGATGACCTCGACCTGCTGGCCGATGTGAAACCCCCGCCCGCTCGCGCGTCCGGTCAGCGAATGGTGCACCGGATCGTAATGATAATAGTCTCCGGGCAATGCGGTGACGTGGACGAGCCCCTCGACGAATATCCGATCGAGTTCGACGAAAACGCCGAATTCGGCGACACCGGACACGATGCCGGAGAACCGATCGCCGAGCTTGTCCAGCATGAACTCGCACTTGAGCCATGCAACTGCGTCGCGCGTCGCTTCCTCCGCGCGGCGCTCGAGCATCGAGCACTGCCCGGCGAGCGCGGCCATGCGCTCGCTGTCGCGCTCGTCCACGGGCTCCTCGGCGAGCGCCGCCTTGATCGCCCGATGGACGACGAGATCGGGATAGCGTCGGATCGGCGACGTGAAATGGCCGTACGCCGGCAGCGCGAGCCCGAAGTGTCCGACGTTCGTCTCGCTGTATACCGCGAGCTTCAGGCTGCGCAGCACCAGTGTATCGATGAGGCGCTTGTCGGCGCGGCCCGCAGCGGCCTCGAGCACCCGCGCGAACGTCTTCGGAACGGGTTTCGCGGCTTTCCTGAAACGAATACCGATCTCACGCAGGAACTTGCCCAAATCCTCCACCTTGTCCTCGTCGGGCGGCTCGTGCACGCGGTACAGTGCCGGCTGCCCGCGCGCGGCGAGGAACTCACCGGCGCACACGTTCGCCGCCAGCATGCACTCCTCGATCAGCCGGTGCGCGTCGTTCCGCGGCTCGGCGACGATGCGCGCGATCTTGCCATGCGCGTCGAACTCCATCTTCGTTTCCAGGGTCTCGAAGTCGATGGCGCCGCGCTGCACGCGCGCGGCATGCAGCACCTTGAACAGCTCATAGAGCACGGCGAGGTTCTGAGGCGCCTTGCCCCCGGACAGCTTCGCCCAGACCTCGGTGTAGGTGAGCCGCGCGTGCGAGCGGAACACCGCCGGATAGAATTCGTAGCGTGCCACCGCGCCGTGGCCGCTGATCGCCATCTCGCACACCATCGCCAGGCGGTCCACGTTCGGATTGAGCGAGCAGAGGCCGTTGGAAATCTTCTCCGGCAGCATCGGCAGCACGCGGCGCGGGAAGTAGACCGAGGTGCCGCGCGCGCGCGCGTCCTGGTCGAGCGCATCGCCGTCGCGCACGTAGTGGCTCACATCGGCGATCGCCACCCACAGGCGAAAGCCCTTGCCCTCTTTCTCGGCGTAGACCGCGTCGTCGAAATCGCGCGCGGTCTCGCCGTCGATGGTGACGAAGTTCAGCTTCCTCAGGTCGCGCCGGCCGCGCGCGTCTTCCTCGCGCACCGTCTCCGGCAGCGCGCGCGCCTGCGCTTCGGCGCGCTTGGAGAACTCGTGCGGCAGGTCGAACTTCCTGAGCGCAATCTCGATCTCCATGCCCGGGTCGGCATAGTTGCCGAGCACCTCGGCGACGCGGCCGATGGGCTGCGCGTGCTTGGAGGGCTGCGTCACCAGCTCCACCGTCACCACCTGGCCCGCCTTGGCGCGTCCGGCATCGGCGGGCGGCACGAGGATGTCCTGCGCGATGCGCTGGTCCTCGGGCACGAGGAAGGTCACGCCGCGCTCGCTGTGCAGCCGGCCGACGATGCGCCGGTTGACGCGCTCCAGGACTTCGAGGATCTCGCCCGAGGGCCGGTCGCGGTGATCGGCGCCCGCGACGCGCACCACGGCGCGATCGCCGTGCATCACCTGGCGCATCTCCGCCGCGGGCAGGAAGATGCGCGGCTCGCCGCCGTCGGGCGCGAGAAAGCCGTGGCCGTCGGCGTGGCCCTCGATGCGGCCGGTGAACTTGCCGAGCGCGGGCGGCGCGGCGCGCGCGCGCCCGGCGCGCGGGATGCGCTTTTCAGCGCGGCGTTTCTTTGACACGAAAAACCTCAGACACTAGAATGCGCCTCCCCTGCCGAGGTGGCGGAATTGGTAGACGCACTAGGTTCAGGTCCTAGCGGTGGCAACACTGTGGGGGTTCGAATCCCTTCCTCGGCACCACGCTCAAACAAACGGATGACGGCGCACGATGGTCTCGTCGCGCTCCGGCCCGGTGGAGATGAGGTCGATCGGCACGCCGGCGAGCGTCTCGATGCGCTTCAGGTAGTCGCGCGCCGCCTTGGGTAGCGCCTCGTACTGCTTGATGCCGACCGTGCTTTCCTTCCAGCCCGGCAGCTCCTCGTACACCGGCTCGCAGCGCTCGAGCTCCTCGGCGCCCACCGGCAGGATCTCCGAGAGCTCGCCCTCGATGCGGTAGCCGACGCAGATCTTCACCGCTTCCACCCCGTCGAGCACGTCGAGCTTGGTGATGCACAGGCCCGAGACGCCATTCAGCTGGATCGAGCGCTTCAGCGCCGCGGCGTCGAACCAGCCGGTGCGGCGCGGGCGCCCCGTGGTGGCGCCGAACTCCTGCCCGCGCTGGCGCAGCTGCTCGCCGACGCCATCCGACAGCTCGGTCGGAAACGGGCCGCTGCCCACGCGCGTGGTGTAGGCCTTGGTGATGCCCAATACATAGTGCAGGTGGTGCGGTCCGATGCCGGCGCCCGCGGCGGCAGCGCCCGCCACGCAGTTGGACGAGGTGACGTACGGGTAGGTGCCGTGGTCGATGTCGAGGAGCGAGCCCTGCGCGCCCTCGAACAGCAGGTTCTTGCCGGCGCGGTTGGCGTGGTAGAGCGCGCGCGGCACGTCGGCCACCAGCGGCGCAAAGCGCGGCGCGAGCGCGAGCGCCTCGTCGAGCGTCTTCTGAAAGTCGACCGCCGGCTGGCCGTGGTACTGGGTGAGCACGAAGTTGTGGTATTCGAGCAGCTCTTTCAGCTTCTCGGCGAAGCGCACCGGCTTGAACAGGTCCTGCACGCGGATGGCGCGGCGCGCCACCTTGTCCTCGTAGGCCGGGCCGATGCCGCGGCCGGTGGTGCCGATCTTCTGCGCGCCGCGCGCCGCCTCGCGCGCCGCATCGAGCGCGGCGTGGTACGGCATGATGAGCGGGCAGGCTTCCGAGATGCAGAGGCGCGCCTCCACGCCGCGCACGCCGGCGGCCCCCAGCTCGTCCATCTCCTCGATCAGCGCCTGCGGCGACACCACCACGCCGTTGCCGATGAAGCAGTCCACTTCCTGGCGCAGGATGCCCGAGGGAATCAGGTGCAGCACGGTCTTCTTCGCGCCGATCACCAGCGTGTGGCCGGCGTTGTGCCCGCCCTGGAAGCGCACCACGCCCTGCGCGTGGTCGGTCAGCCAGTCGACGATCTTGCCCTTGCCCTCGTCACCCCACTGCGTGCCGATGAC
>JBFFZT010000277.1:0-3823 GCA_041568535.1 Burkholderiales bacterium
CCAGGAGGCGCTCAACACGCTGCTGATCGCGCTCGGCAACGGCGAGGGCTTCATCAAGATCACCGGCGAGGTGGGCACCGGCAAGACGCTGCTGTGCCGCAAGTTCCTCGCCACGCTGGATGCCGGCTGGGCGAGCGCCTACATCCCGAACCCGAACCTGGAGCCGCGCGCGCTGGTGCTGGCGATCGCCGAGGAGCTCGCGGTGCCCATGGAGCCCGACGGCGACCAGCACCACCTGCTGCGCGGCATCACGCACGTGCTCCTCGATCACGCACGCCATGCGCGGCGCGTCGTGCTTTGCATGGACGAAAGCCAGGGCATGCCGCTCGAGACGCTGGAGACCCTGCGCCTACTCACCAACCTGGAGACGGAGAAGCGCAAGCTGCTGCAGGTCGTGCTGTTCGGCCAGCCCGAACTCGATCGCAAGCTGGCCTCGGAATCGATTCGCCAGCTGCGCCAGCGCATCAGCTTCCAGTACGCCTTGCGCGGGTTGCACCGGGACGAGATCGGCGCCTATATCGAGCACCGTCTCGCGATCGCCGGCCTGGTGGGTGGCCCACTGTTCGATACGAGCGCGCTGCGCGCGTTGCACCGTGCCAGCCGTGGCGTACCGCGGCTGGTCAACATCCTCGCGCACAAGTCGCTGCTGCTGGTGTTCGGCGAAGGCCGCCGCTGCGCGACCCGCCGTCACGTTCATGCCGCGGCGCTCGACACGCCGGCCGCGGCCCCGGTCACGGGCTGGTGGTGGCCGCGGCTGGGCGCCGGCCGCGCCGCGGACTAGGCCCGCCCCGTGAGCATCATCAACAAGATGCTGCAGGAGCTCGATCGCCGTCACGCACGTTCGGCGCCGCCCGGGCAGTCGCTGCATCCCGAAGTGCGAGCCGTGCGCGCGACTCGCAGCACCAGCGAGTGGTTCTGGCGCACGGTGGCCGCGCTGATGCTCGTGGCGGCCGCATGGACGCTGTGGGTGGTGTACCAGCTGCAACCGCGCTCGATCGCGACCGAGCTTGCTGCGGCTGCAGCGCAAACCACGCAACAGCCGGCAGTCGCGGCAGCTGCGCTGCCCAAGCCTGAGCCGGTGGCCGCTCTGGCGACCGCGCCGGTGGTGCCGGTGGCGCAAGCCGAGGCGATCGCGGAGAAGCCGGCTCCGGAGAAGCTTGCCGCGCCGATCGAGATGTTGCGCCTTGCGCTCACCATCGATACCCCCCTCGCGCCCCGGCCCGCGACGCAGGTCGCTGCTCCAGGGCCCGCGGACAAGCGGGCGCAGGTGGCCGCCGCGCCGAAGCCGCGGCCCGAGCCCGCGCGCGCCGCGCCCGCGCGCATCGAGAAGCGCGAGCGCGATCGCTCACCTTCGGATCGCGCGGAGAATCACTTCCGCCGTGCCGCGCAGATGCTGGAGCGCGGACGCGTTCCCGACGCGCAGGACGCTTTGCTTGCGGCACTCGATGCGGACCCGTCGCACCAGGCCGCGCGTCAGACGCTGGTCGCGCTCTACATCGAGCAGGGGCGAATCGAAGACGCGCGGCGGCATCTGCAGGAAGGGCTCGCCTTCAATCCGGGCTATGCGACGTTCGCGGTTGCGCTCGCTCGCATCCATGTCGACCGCGGCGATTTCAACGCAGCGCTCGAGGTGCTCGACAAGGCCGGGGCAGCCGGCCGCGGCAACCCGGACTTTCACGCGCTGCACGGCGTCGTGCTGCAGAGACTGGGCCGCCATGGCCCGGCGGCCGAGGCCTACCGGCTGGCGCTGGGCGCCGCGCCGCAAAGCGGCGCTGCCTGGATCGGGCTGGCGATTTCCCTCGAGGCCCAGGGCAATCTGCCCGAGGCGGCCGAGGCGTTCCGTCGCGGCGTGGCCTCCGGAACGCTGGCTGCGGACGTGCGGGCGTACGCCGAACAGCGCGAGCGCCAGCTGCGATAGGTCACGCGGCGCTCGAAGCGCCTTCTCCGACCTGCTCCAGGCGGTAGCCGTAGTTGTAGATCGGCACCACGCGAAACCCGGTCTCGGCGCGCAAATCGAGCTTCTTGCGCACCTGGCTCACGTGGGTGTCGACCGTGCGCGTGACGAGGTCGCCGCTGCGGCCCCACACGGCCTCCTGCAGGTGGCCGCGCGAGAGCAGCCGGCCCAGGTTGCGAAACAGCACCACGGTCAACTCGAACTCTTTCGGGGTGAGCTCGATCTTCGTCCCGTTGCGGCGCACCTCGCCCTTGGCGATGTCGATCTCGAACGGCGGGAACGCGAGCAGCTTTTCCTCTTCGCGGGGATACGCCCGCCGCAGCAGCGCGTGCACGCGCGCGATGGTCTCCTGGCGCCGCACCGGCTTGATCATGTAGTCGTCGGCGCCGTTCTCGAGCGCGAACACGATGTCCTGCTCGGCATCGCGCACGGTCACGAACAGAACGGGAACCTGCTTGGACACGTTGGAGCGCAGCCACATCAGCACGTCGACCCCGGACACGTCGGGCACCTGCCAGTCGATGACGAACAGGTCGAAGCTCTCGCGGCCGGCGTGCTTCATCGCATCGCGGCCGCTCAAATAGCCGTGCACGTCGTGACCGTCGTCGGCCAGCCAGCGCCTGAGCAGCGCCAGCTGGTCAGGATCGTCCTCCAGAATTGAAATCCTCACGGCACGCTCCCTTTGGAGGGAATCATACTGCCAGGTGCCCGGCAACCCCAAGTGCTGTGGCAGAATCGGCAAACTCCCGAACTCCCCCATGCGTACCGCCCTGCTGGGCGCCGGCACGATCGCGCGCCTCGTCCTCGAGCACCTTCGCCGTGGCGACTTGCCCGGCATCGAGGTCGTCGGCATTGGCGGGCGCAGTGCGGCCTCGCGCGGCGCCGCTCTGGCGGCGGAGCATGCGTTGCCGTTCGTCATCGGTGCAGGCCCGTTGCTCGCGCTGCGCCCCCAGGTCGTCGTCGAGGCCGCGTCGCACCAGGCGGTACGGGAGCATCTGGTGTCTTTTCTCCAGGCCGGCGCCAGCGTCATTGTGCTGTCGGCGGGCGCGCTGGCCGACGATCGACTGCGTGCGGCGGCGGAGAGCGCCGCGCGCCGCAGCGGCGCGCAGCTGTACGTGCCCTCGGGGGGCATCGGCGGACTGGATGCGTTGAAAGCGGCGTGCATCGCCGGCGTGGACGAAGTTCGCATCCAGGTGGCCAAGCCGCCCAAGGCGTGGAAGGGAATCGCGTTCGTCGAGGCGCTCGGCATCGACCTCGACGGCTTGGCGCAAGCACGCACCCTGTTCAAAGGCGCGGCGCGCGAAGGGGTGCCGCACTTTCCGCAGAACGTGAACATTGCGGCCGTGCTGTCGCTCGCCGGCATCGGCTTCGACCGTACGGAGCTCGAAGTGATCGCCGACCCCGCGCTGACGCACAACACGCACACGATCAGCGTCGCCGGCAAGAGCGGGCGCTTCAGGGTCGTGCTGGAGAATGTGCCGGCCCCGGACAATCCGAAGACCGCCTGGCTCGCCTGCTACAGCGCTTTGGCGGCGCTGCGCGCGGTGGCGGCGGGCGTACGCTACGGCACCTAAGTCCTTGAAGGACTTGGCGAGGCCGTTGCTCAGGCCGCGGCGAGCGTCGCGCCGCGCAACGCCAAGGTTGCACCCGCGTTTTCTTGACTAAGCAAAGGATTTCTCACATAATTTCGGGTTCCGCCGGAGGGGTGCCCGAGCGGCTAAAGGGGGCAGACTGTAAATCTGTTGGCCTTGCGCCTACGTTGGTTCGAATCCAACCCCCTCCACCAAGCAATCCGGGCGTTCCCGGCGGTGGGCGGCACATGACAAGGGTGAGGTGAACAGGCGGGTGTAGCTCAATGGCAGAGCAGAA
>JBFFZT010000278.1:0-3815 GCA_041568535.1 Burkholderiales bacterium
AGACGCGGCAGCCCCGGGCCTCCTTGATAAGGGCATGCAGCATGCCCATCTATAATAAGCGCCATGCCTTCCCCGCTCGCCGCGCTTTCGCCGCTCGACGGGCGGTACGAAAGGTCCGCCGATCCGCTGCGGCCCTACTTCAGCGAGGCGGCCCTCATCCGCTATCGTGTCCTCGTCGAGCTCGAATGGCTGAAAGCGCTCGCCGCCGAGCGCCGCATCCGGGAGCTGAAGCCGTTTTCGCGCGCCACGCGGCTCGCGCTCGACCGGCTGGTGGCGGGCTTCGCGGACAAGGACGCCACGCACATCAAGAACATCGAGGCCGAGACCAACCACGACGTCAAGGCGATCGAGTACTGGCTGAAGGGGCGCCTGGCGAAGAACGCCCAGGTGCAGCGCGCGCTGGAATTCATCCACTTCGCCTGCACCTCTGAAGACATCAACAATCTCGCCTACGCGCTGATGCTGGCGCACGCGCGCGACCGCGTGCTGCTGCCGCGGCTCGACCAGCTCATCGTCGCGCTGCGCGCGCTGGCGCGGCGCCACGCCGCGCGGCCGATGCTCTCGCGCACGCACGGGCAGCCCGCTTCGCCCTCGACCCTTGGCAAGGAGATGGCGAATTTCGCGCACCGCCTGGTGCGCGCACGCGCGGCGATCGAGCGCGTGGCGCTGCTGGGCAAGATGAATGGCGCAGTGGGCAACTACAACGCGCATGCCGCCGCCTACCCCGGCTTCCCGTGGGAGGCCTTCTGCCGGCGCTTCGTCGAGCGCCTCGGGCTGCAGTTCAACCCGTTCACCACGCAGATCGAGCCGCACGACTGCTACGCGGAGCTGTTCGACGCCTACGCGCGCGCCAACACGGTGCTGCTCGATCTAGACCGCGACTTGTGGGGCTACGTGTCGCTGGGCTATTTCCGCCAGAAGCCGAAGAAGGGCGAAGTCGGGTCCTCGACCATGCCGCACAAGGTCAACCCGATCGATTTCGAGAACTCCGAGGGCAACATCGGCGTCGCCAACGCGCTGCTGCGGCACCTGGCGGACAAGCTGCCGGTGTCGCGCTGGCAGCGCGATCTCTCCGACTCCACGGCGCTGCGCAATGCGGGCGTCGCGCTCGGGCACACGCTGCTCGCCTACGGCGCTTGCCTGCGCGGGCTCGGCAAGCTCGAGGCCGATCCGGCGCGCATGGCCGAGGACCTGGAGGCGAACTGGGAGGTGCTCGCCGAGCCCGTACAGCAGGTGATGCGCAAGCACGGCGTGCCCGAGGCCTACGAGAAGCTGAAGGCGCTCACGCGCGGCAAGCGGCTCGACCGGCGCCAGCTCGCGGCGTTCGTGCGCGCGCTGCCGATTCCGGCGGAAGCCAAGAAACGCCTGCTGGCGCTCACGCCCGCCGCTTACACCGGTTTTGCCGCCGACCTCGCCCGGCGCGTGTAGCTAGACGACGGCGCCCTCGTGCTCGTCCTTGCCGGCTTTCTTCAGCGGCTTGACGAACTGCGTGCGGTCCACGCCGAGCCACATCAGCATCGGGCTTGCGACCAGCACCGCCGAGTAGATGCCGAACCAGATGCCGATGGTGAGCGCGAGCGCGAAGTAGTGCAGCGCCGGGCCGCCGAAGACCAGCATCGTGGTGACCATCATCTGCGTGCTGCCATGGGTGATGATGGTGCGCGAGATGGTCGCCGTGATCGCGGTATCGATCACGTCCGGCACGCTCGCCTTGCGCAGCTTGCGGAACGTCTCGCGCACCCGGTCGAATACCACCACCGACTCGTTCACCGAGTAGCCCAGCACGGCGAGCACCGCAGCGAGCACCGGCAGCGAGAACTCCCACTGGAAGAACGAGAAGAAACCGAGGATGATGACCACGTCGTGCAGGTTGGCGATGATCGCCGACAGGCCGAAGCGCCATTCGAAGCGCATCCACAGGTACAGCACGATGCCCACCGCGGTCACCAGCAAGGCGAGCGCCCCGTATTCCGCGAGCTCTTCGCCGACCTGCGGCCCGACGAACTCGACGCGGCGCAGCTCCACCGCGGCATCGCCGGCGCGCAGTACGCCGAGCACCTTCTCCGACAGGTCGGCGCTCGACTGGCCGGCCTGGGCGTGCATGCGGATCAGGACGTCGCGCGAGGAGCCGAAGTTCTGCACCTCGGCCTTGTAGCCCGCGTCCTCCAGCCTCTGGCGCACCGCGTCCACGTCGGCGGACTGCTGGTAGCTCACTTCGAGCAGCGTGCCGCCGGTGAACTCGATGGAGAAATTCAGGCCGCGCGTGGCGAGGAAGAACACGGCGAGCAGGAACGTGACCACGGAGATGATGTTGAACACCAGCGCGTGGCGCATGAACGGGATGGTGCGCCGGATCTTGAAGAATTCCATGCGCTAGCTCACTTCCAGGCCGTGTCGCCGATCAGCAGGCGCTGCACCTTGCGCCGGTGGCCGTAGAAAAGGTTGACCATGGCGCGCGACACGACCACCGCGGAGAAGATCGAGGTGAGAATGCCCAGGCAGTGCACCACGGCGAAGCCGCGCACCGGGCCCGAGCCGAAGATGAGCAGCGCCAGGCCCGCGATCAGCGTGGTGACGTTGGAGTCCAGGATCGTGCCCCAGGCGCGCTCGTAGCCGGCGGCAATCGCCGCCTGCGGCGTGGCGCCGCCGCGCAGCTCCTCGCGGATGCGCTCGTTGATGAGCACGTTGGCGTCGATCGCCATGCCGAGGGTAAGCGCGATGGCGGCGATGCCGGGCAGCGTGAGCGTGGCCTGCAGGAGCGAGAGCAGCGCCACCAGAAACAGCAGGTTGATGGCGAGCGCGAGCGACGAGATGACGCCGAACGCGGCGTAGTACACCGACATGAAGACGATGATGGCGACAAAACCCCAGCGCGTGGCGTTGAAGCCCTTCTCGATGTTGTCGCGCCCGAGGCTCGGGCCGACGGTGCGCTCCTCGACGATCTCCATGGGCGCGGCGAGCGACCCGGCGCGCAGCAGCAGCGCGATGTCGTTCGCCTCCACCGTGCTCATGCGCCCCGAGATCTGCACGCGGCCGCCGCCGATCTCGGTGCGGATCACGGGCGCGGTGATCACCTCGCCCTTGCCGCGCTCGATGAGCAGGATCGCCATGCGCCGGCCGACGTTCTCGCGCGTGACCTCCTTGAAGATGCGCGCGCCGGCGCCGTCCAGCGTCAGGTGCACCGCGGGCTCGTTGGTCTGGGAGTCGAACCCGGGCTGCGCGTCGGTGAGGCGGTCGCCGGTGAGCACCACCTGCTTCTTCACCAGGACCGGCGCGCCATTCCTTTCCACGTAGTACTCGGTGCCGAAGGGCACGTCGCCGCGCGCCGCCGCGGCGAGCAGGTCCGGCGTCATCTTCTCCTCGTCGACCATGCGGATCTCGAGGGTGGCGGTACGCCCGAGGATGTCCTTCGCCTTGGCCGTGTCCTGCACGCCGGGCAGCTGCACGACGACGCGGTCGGCACCCTGCTGCTGGATGATGGGCTCCGCAACGCCGAGCTCGTTGATGCGGTTGTGCAGCGTGGTGATGTTCTGCTTGAGCGCGTACTCCTGGGTGCGCTTGGCCGCCTCGGGCTTGAGCGTGGCGACGAGCAGGAAATCCGAGCCTTCCTCGCGCTCGGTGAACGCGAGGTCGCCGACGCCCGAATCGAGCACGGCGCGCGCGCGCTCCCGCGACTCGGCGTCGCGGAAGCGCACGCGCAGGGTCTGGCCTTCGCGGGTGACGCCGCCGTGGCGGATCGACCTTTCGCGCAGCAGCGAGCGGATGTCGCCGGTCAGGCTCTCCAGGCGCTTGGTGAGCGCCGCCGGCATGTCCAC
>JBFFZT010000279.1:0-3814 GCA_041568535.1 Burkholderiales bacterium
ACCGGCCCCGCGGCGCTGGTTCCGACCAATGACAGCAACAGGGGCATGCCCATGAAGCCCGAGTTGGGGAAGGCGGCCACCAGCGCGCCAAAGGAAGCATCGTTCCATCCGATCCGTCCCCTGCGCGTGGTGACCACGGTGAGTGCCACCATGGCCATGGCGCAGATCAGATAGACCACGAAGGCACTGCCATCGATCAGTTTGTCGATCGGCGTGCTCGCGCCGAAGCGATAGAGCATGCACGGCAGCGCAAAGAAGAGCACGAAGATGTTCAGCCCCGGGATTGCCTCGAGCGGGAGAATTCTCCGGCGCGCTGCGAGGTAGCCGCAAAGGACGAGGGCAAAGAAGGGAAAGGTGACTAGAAGGATTTGTTGCACGCGGAATTTCGTCTCGTGTGGTTGGGCGGTTCGCCTGGATCGAATCGGGTGCGGGCAGGAGCGGCGCGGTGGCCGCTCGCGCCGCAGCGCCCGCCCCGGCCGCTTACGCGGTGGCGCCCGTGTGCTCGAGCAGGCGCTGGCGCAGCAGGCGGTGCTGGATCTTGCCCGTTGCCGTGCGCGGCAGCTCGGCCTCGGTCATGAACCGGTACTCGCGCGGGCACTTGAACGCGGCCAGCCGCTCCCGGCACCAGGCCTGCAGCGCCGCCACCTCGGCGCACTGGCCCTCGTGCAGCACCAGCACCGCCAGCACCGTCTCGCCCCACTTCTCGTGCGGGATGCCGACCACCGCCACGTCCTTGACGCCCGGATACGCACCGAGCACGCCCTCGACCTCGGACGGGTAGATGTTCTCGCCGCCGCTGATGATCATGTTGCTCTTGCGATCGACCAGCCAGATGTAGCCGTCCTCGTCGCGCCGCGCCATGTCCCCGACCGAGCACCATTCGCCGCGGAACGCCTCGGCGGTCTTCTCCGGATTGCCCCAGTAGCCGTCGAACACGTAGGACGTGCGCGAGAACAGCTCGCCGACCTCGCCGTCGGCCACCTCCCGACCGTGCTCGTCGAGCAGCCGGATCGGGCCGCTGGCGGCCCATTCGCGCCCGACCGAGCCGAGCTTGACGATCTGCTCGTCCGGGCGCAGCAGCGTCACCCAGCCGGCCTCGGTCGAGCCGTACAGCTCGTAGAGCTGGCCGTTGCGGAAGTACTCGAGGATCGCCAGCTTGGTGTCCTTGCGCGCCGGCGCCGAGGAGATCATCAGCTTGCCCACGCTGCCCATGTCGTAGCGCTGGCGCACCGTCTCGGGCAGCGCGAGCACCATGATGTAGTGCGTCGGCACCAGCGAGGTGAAGGTCACCTTCTCCTTCGACAGCGTCGCCAGCAGCGCCTCCGGGTCGAAGCTGCGCCGGTCGTCTACGATGCAGGTCGCCCCCAGGTGGATGAAGGTCGTGCCGAAGTACAGCGAGTTGGCGTGGCACATCGGCATCACCAGCAGGCCCGTGTCCTCGCGCGTAAAACCCATCTCGAGTGCGGTCGCCATGGCGATCAGCGTGCTGCCCTCGTGGCTGCGGATCGCCCCTTTCGGCCGTCCGGTCGTGCCCGAGGTGTACATCAGCGCGCAGGTCTGCTCCGGGCGCACCTGCTCGAACTCGCGCCGCCCCGCCCCGCTGGCCACCAGCTCGTCGTAGCCGAGCCAGCCGGCGCGCGGCTGCGCCTCGAGCACCACGAAGCGCTCGGGCGCGATCGCGAGTTCGCCCCGGATCGCATCCACCGTATCGACGAACTCGGCCCCCGCGATCAGGCACGCGGCCTGGCAGTTGACCAGGATGTAGCCGATCTCCGGGGCGCTCAGGCGGAAGTTCAGCGGCACCGCGACCAGCCCGGCGCGCGCCAGCCCCACGTACATCTCCATCCATTCCACGCAGTTGTAGGCCAGGATGCCCACCCGGTCGCCCTGTTGCAGGCCGCGTGCGAGCAGCCCAGCGGCCAGGCCGCTGGCCCGCTCGTCCCATTGGGCGTAGGTCAGCGAGCGGCGCGAATCGCGCGTGCCCAGCTTGCCCGGGCTGAGCCGGGCATGCGTTGCGACCGCATCGGAAATGTTGAGCAAGTGACTCATCGTGGGTGTCTCCTCGGGTGGTGCCTTCGACAGGGCAGGTGCAGGGTGAAGAATTTATCGACTTCTGAATTCAGAATGCGATAACATTGTAAGCGAACCGCTGCGGTTTGCAACACACAACTTCCGCCCCACGTCCGGGCCGGCTGCGCAAGCACTCACCGGCCCGGCCGCGGCGCCCATCACCAAGGAGACACCATGGCTACTCAGGCAATCTCGGAACAATCGGCCGCGGCCCTGATCGCGCGCTTTCTCAAGCAGCGCGGCGTGGAGCGGGTCTATGGCCTGTGCGGCGGGCACATCATGCCGATCTGGATGCGGCTCGACGCCGAGGGCATCCGCATCATCGACGTGCGCGACGAGCGCGCCGCGGTCTACATGGCCCATGCGGAGGCGCAGCTGCGCGGCGGCTTCGGCGTGGCGCTGGTCACCGCCGGCCCCGGCGTCACCAACGCCATGACCGGCATCGCCAACGCCGACGTCGCCCGTGTCCCGGTGCTGGTGCTCTCGGGCACGCCGCCGCGGGCGCAGGAGAATCGCGGCGCGCTGCAGGACATGGTGCACACCGACCTGGTGCGCTCGGTCACCCGCTACGCGCGCACCGTGCGCCAGCCCGAGCTGGTGCTGCAGGAGCTCGACGAGGCCGTCTCGCGCGCGCTCGGCCACGGCGGCGCGCCCGGCCCGGTGTATCTCGACTTCCCGGTCGATACGCTACGCAGCGAGGTCCCGCAGGCGGTCCAGCTGCCCGAGCACTTCGCGCCGAAATCGGCGCCGGCGATCGCGCCCGACGCCGCCTCGGTGCAGGCCGCCGTGGATCTGCTGTGGTCGGCCAAGCGCCCGCTGTTCATCTCCGGGCGCGGCGCCCAGGGCTCGGGACCTGCGCTGTGCCGGCTGCTCGAGCAGCTCAAGGCCCCCTACCTCGACACCGGCGAGAGCCGCGGCCTGGTGCCCGACGATCACCCCTCGGTGGTCGCGGCCATGCGCGGCGCGGTGATGGGACAGGCCGACCTGGTCGTCACCGTCGGGCGCCGGCTCGACTTCCAGCTCGCCTACGGCTCGCCGGCGGTGTTCGGCAACGCGCGCTTCGTGCGCATCGCCGATTGCGCGCCCGAGCTGCGCGACAACCGCCGCGGCGCCGTCGAGCTGTTCTCCACCCCCGCGCTCGCGCTCGAGGCGATCCTCGCGGCCGCGGGCGAGCGCGCCCCCGCGACCGATCTCGAGTGGGCCGCCACCCTGCGGGCCAAGCACTGCGAACGCTCCGACAAGCTCCTCAGCTCGATGCGCAACGCCCCGGACGGCAGCGACGGCCTGATGCACCCGAACCGCGTGCTCGCCGCGCTGCGCGAGGCGCTGCCCGACGATGCGGTGGTCGTCGCCGACGGCGGCGACTTCCTCAGCTTCGCCCGCGTCGGCCTGCCCGCGGCCACCTATCTCGACCCCGGCTCGCTCGGCTGCATCGGCGTGGGCACCCCCTTCGGCGTGGCCGCCAGCCTCGCCTGCCCCGAGCGCACCGTCGTGGTCGCCACCGGCGACGGCGCCTTCGGCTTCAACGCCATGGAGATCGACTCCGCCGTGCGCCACCAGGCCCCGGTGCTCATCGTCGTCGCCAACAACGGCGCCTGGGCCATCGAGGTGCGCGATCAGCAGGAAACCCACGGCAAGGTCTGCGGCACCCGCCTGCAGTTCGCCGATCACGCCGCCATGGCACGCGCCTTCGGCATGCACGCCGAGCGCGTCGAGCGCGCCCAGGACCTGCCCGCCGCCATCG
>JBFFZT010000280.1:0-3809 GCA_041568535.1 Burkholderiales bacterium
GCCTCGAAGTCGGCGCGCACGTTGACGTCGCAGGGCAGCGGCCCGGTGACCACGAAGGGCACCGGCCGGTCCTTGCCGGCCTCGCGCGCGCGCTGCTGGAACTCCACGCGCATCGACTTCAGGTACTGCTCGCAGCGCGCGACGTCCTCGCCGAGCAGCATGAACTTCGGCGGCTCGGTCGGCCGCACCCAGTAGCGGAACTGGATCTGCGCGCACAGCTCCCGGCCCGCGGGGAGCTTCAGCGTGCGGTTGGTGACCGCCGCTTGGCCGAGAGTCACCGCGGGCACTTTGCCCACGTAGATGAACTCGTACGGCGCGCCCGCGCGCGGTCGATGCTCGTTCATCTCTTTGCCGAACTCGGTCAGGTACTGCAGCGCCGCGCGCATCGCCGCGTCGAGTGCCGCCATCGCCACGGGCTTGGCCTCGGCCTGTTTCTTGCGGAATGCCGCCTGCTGCCGCATGATCTCCACGGCCTCCATGCGGCGCGTGGTGGTCATCCATTTCGGGTCCTTCTCCGGCGGCGTGCGCTCGCCGCGCTCGAAGGCGAGGCGCTTTTGCTCCTCGGCCGCGCCCCATTCGTGCACCGCCTGCTCCTTCTTCAGGCGCGCCTGCTCCTCGGCGCGCAGGCGCGCGGCCTCCTGCGCCTCGAAGTTCTTCGCGAACTGGTCGAGGTCGCCGATCAGCTGGTTGCGCATCTTCTGCGCCTCGGCCTCGGCCGCCGGCGAGCGCAGCGTTTCCTGCGGCACCGTCTTGGCGAACTCGGTGCCGCCGCCCAGGCTGTGGTAGTTGCGCAGGTCGCTCGCGAACTCGGCCGCGCTCTGGTAGCGGTCCTGCGGCCGCTTGGCGAGCGCCCGGTCCATGATGCGGTCGAATCCCGACGGGATCTCGGCGTCGATCTGGTGCAGCGGCGGGTGCGGCTCGCCGGCGATGCGCTGCATGAGCGCGAACACCGTGGTGTCGCCCGGCCATTCGAAGGGCGTGCGGCGCGTGAGCACCTCGTAGAGCACCACGCCGAGCGAGAAGATGTCGGCGCGCGCGTCGATCGGCTGGCCGAGCACCTGCTCGGGGGCCATGTAGCGCGGCGAGCCGAGCGCCGAGCCGTGCTGCGTCACTTCGGACGAGGGCACGTAGGCGACGCCGAAATCGGTGAGCTTGGCGCGGCCCGAGCGCGACACCACGATGTTGGCCGGCTTCACGTCGCGGTGCACGATGGAGAACTGGTGCGCGTGGTGCAGCGCGTCGGCCACCTGGGCGATGATGTCGGCGGCGCTGTGGAACGGGATGCGCTGGCGCTCCTTCAGCATCTGCGACAGCGACGGCCCCTCGAGCAGCTCCATCGCGATGTAGGCGGCGCCGCCGTCCTCGCCGACGTCGAAGATGGTGACGATGTTGGGGTGGCTGAGGCGCCCGGCCGAGCGCGCCTCGCGCAGAAAGCGCACGCGCACCTCGTCGGCGATGTCCGCCGGCAGCTCGGCATGCAGCGTCTTCAGCGCCACCTCGCGCTCGATCATCGGGTCGACGGCGCGATACACCACGCCCATGGCGCCGCGGCCCAGCTCGCCCAGGATGCGGTAGCGCCCGAGTACCTTCGATGCCACGGTCCGGTTTACCCTCCAGTCCGGAGCATACCTGTTAGCGGTTTTCTTCTCCCAGCAGGGGGAAGGCGCTGAGGGTGCCGGGCGGGCCCACCGGCGCCGCGGCGGCGAGATGCGCGGGCCCGAGCCCGGCGAGCGAGGTCGCGCCGAGCAGCCCGAGGCAGGTCTGGATCTCCTCCTCGAGGATCTCCAGCACGCGCTCGAGGCCGGGCACGCCGGCCGCGGCGAGGCCGAAGCAGGGCAGGCGCCCCAGGCCCACGGCCTGCGCGCCGAGCGCGAGCGCCTTCACCACGTCCGTGCCGCGCATGAAGCCGCCGTCAACCCAGACCTGGGCGCGGCCGCCGACCGCGGCCACCACCTCCGGCAGGATCGCGATTGCGCCCAGGCCGTGGTCGAGCTGGCGCCCGCCATGGTTGGAAACGTAGATCACCTCGACGCCGTGCTGTACCGCGATCTCGGCGTCCTCCGCGGTGGCGATGCCTTTCACGATGAGCGGCAGGTCGTGCCGGTCCTTGTAGCGCTTCACCTGGTCCCAGGACAGCGCCGCCTGATAGTGGCGGCTCGCGTCCGCGCCCGCGCGCCAGGGCTTGACGAAGCGCCCGGCGATGTCGCGCTCGCGCCGGCTGTACATGGCGACGTCCACCGTGAGGCAGAACGCGGCGTAG
Source organism: Burkholderiales bacterium (assembly GCA_041568535.1). GTDB lineage: Bacteria > Pseudomonadota > Gammaproteobacteria > Burkholderiales > SG8-39 > JAABQT01. The sequence goes on from JBFFZT010000280.1 coordinate 2,261, forward strand.
CCGTGCGCGCGCGCGCGGCGCACGTGATCGTTCACCCAGGCGTCGTCGCCGCGCACGTAGAGCTGGAAGATGCGCAGCGTATCGGCGGCGGCGGCGGTTTCCTCCAGGCCTGGCTTGCACACCGAGGACAGCATCTGCGGCACGCCGAAGCGGGCGGCGCCGCGCGCCGCAGCCGCCGCGCCGCCCTCGACGAACGATTCGAGCCCGCCGATCGGGGCGAGCAGCACCGGCAGGCGCACCTTGCGGCCAAGGCACGCGGCGCTCGCGTCGACCCGGCTCACGTCGCGCAGCACGCGCGGCCGGAACGCGATCGAGTCGAGCGCCTGGCGGTTGCGGCGCACCGTGGTCTCGGTCTCGGTGCCGCCGATCAGGTAGCTCCAGGGCCCCGGCGCCAGGTTGGCGCGCGCCGCGGCGACGAGCTCGTGCAGGGTGAGGAACTCCTGCGCTTGCGGCGCGTTCATGCCGCGCTCGGCTGGCCGACTTCCTTCAGCATCGCCAGCACCGCCGCGTTGAAGATCTCCGGATACTCGAGATGCGGCAGGTGCCCGCAGTTCGGCACCATCTGCAGCGTCGCGCGCGGCGCCGCCGCGGCGATGCGCTTGGCGTTGGTTTCGGGCGGCGTGCGCCGGTCGAGCTCGCCCGCGACGACCGTCACCGGGCAGGCGAGCGTGGCGATCTCGCGCGGCACGTCGACCGCGGCGAGCATGCGCGCCGCCTGCGCGTAGCCGTCCGCGTTCAGCCCCTCGGCGCCGCGGATCCAGTCCAGCACCTCGGCGCGCGTGCCGGGCGCCACGAGCTCCGCGGCATCTTCCTCGCGCATTCGCTTCACGCCGAGCGCCGTGACGCGCTCGATGCGCGCGGCGGCGCGGCGTTCCTGCTCCGCCTTGGGCGCCGAGCCCCAGCCCGCTGCCGGGCCGCCGAGCACGAGCGCGCGCACGCGCGCCGGGAACAGTCGTGCGAACACGACGCCGGTGGGCGTGCCCCAGGAGTTGGTGCCGACGAGCGCCTGGCGGATGCCGAGCGCATCGAGCAGGCGCGCGAGCGCGCGTGCGTACTCCTCGGCGCTCGGCGCTTCGCCGGCGAGCGGCTTCGAGCCGCCGTAGCCGGGCGCGTCCCAGGCGATGACGCGGCAATGCGCGCCCAGGGGGCCGTACTGCAGGCGCCAGCCCGCCGAGGTCGAGCCGATGCCGTGCAGCAGCACGAGCGCGGGTGCGTCGGCGCGGCCCGATTCGCGATACGTGATGTCGGCGGCGGTTCTCTGTTCGGGGAGCATGGCGGGCCGATTGTAGGCCAAACGTCGGAACGCACGGCGCAGGCGCGGGTCCATGCGATATGCAGCGCGCCCTGATCATCCTCGGACTGGTCCTCCTCGCGGCGGGCCTCGCCTGGCCGTGGCTCTCGAAGCTCGGCCTCGGTCGCCTGCCGGGCGACATCCGCATCGAGACCGAGAGCGGCGGGTTCTACTTTCCCATCGTCACCTGCCTGGTGATCTCGGTGGCGCTGTCGCTCATCGTCTGGTTCCTGCGCCGCTAGACCCGGCTATCATCGC
>JBFFZT010000281.1:0-3796 GCA_041568535.1 Burkholderiales bacterium
ATGCCCGGCACGAGACCGAGCGCCGCCGCAGCTATGAAGCGCCGGCGCTTCATAGCCGCACCCCGGCGAGCCGCGCCAGGTCCTCCGGGCGGTCGACGTCCCAGACCTCGGGCAGCTCGCGCCAGCGCCAGCCGAGCCCGCCGAGGCGCGCGCGCGTCTGCGCCATGACCTGCGCTCCGCCCCACTCCACGCCCTGGAACAGGTACGGCGAGACGCGGCGCAGGGCGACGAGCGCGTAGCCGCCGTCGGCGGCGGGCGCGAACACCGCGTCGGCGCCCCCCGCGAGCCAGCGCGCCGCGCGCCGCAGGTGCGCGGGCCTGAGCGCCGGGGCATCGGCGCCCATCAGGATGACGCGCGGCGCACGACGCAGCGTGTGCGCGAACGCGTGGTGCATGCGCGCGCCGAGGTCCGTGCCCCGCTGCCGGCGCGTGGACCACAGCGTGACCTCGCCCAGGCGCGCCGCCCGCGCGGTGGCGAGCGCACGGCGCACGAGGCGCGCGTGCAGGCGCGCGGCGCCTTCGGGTCCGAGGCGCGGAACGAGGCGCGTCTTCACGCGCCCGGCGCGTGCCTCGCGCGCGAAAACCAGCACCCTAGTGCGAGTATCGGCGCGCCAGCTCATCGGGGTCGGCGCCGCGCCAGTATTCGTAGCGCAGCCGCCACATGAGGAGCACCGTGCGGGCGACGCCGTGCCGCTCCCAGCGCCGCGCGGAGGTGAGCACGCGCGCCGCCAGGCAGGCCGGCGGGCCCACCCGCTTCATCGAGCGGCTGAAAGCCACGTCCTCCATCAGCCCGATGGGCGGAAAGCCCGCAAAGGCGTCGCGGCGCACGAAGATCGCCTGGTCGCCGGTGGCGATGCCGGAGAGGCGCGAGCGCCGATTGATGAAGAAGGCGATGACCGCGAGGCGCGGGTCGTCCGAATCGATGGCGACGTCGAAGCGGCCCCAGGCGTGCGTGGCGAGCGCCTCGAGCACCAGCCGGTCGGCTTCCGGCGGCAGACGCGTATCGGCGTGCAGGAAGACGAGCGCGTCCCCGCTGGCCGCGGCGGCGCCCGCGTTCATCTGCGCCGCGCGACCGCGCGGCGCGCCGAGCACCTGGTCGGCGAGCGGCGCGGCCAGCCGCGCCGTGGCGTCGGCGCTGCCGCCGTCCACCACGATCACCTCGTGGCCGCGCGCGCGCAGCGGCGCCAGCGCCGCAAGGCAGGCCTCGATCCCGGCCGCCTCGTTCAGCGCCGGGACGACGAGCGTAAGTCGTTCAGCGACCAATCGTATTCGAGGAAGTCGATCGGCACCGGCCCGCCCGGGTACTCGAGCACCTTCGCGTACTGCGCGAAGTACTTCTCGTGCGGCACGAAGTCCTCCTTGAACCAGTCGAAGATCTTCGACACCTCGAGCCGGCCGTTGCGAAAGCGGTTGCGTGTGCGATCGGAAAGGAAGCGCGTCGCCTGCTCGTCGAGCTGCGCTTCCAGGCGCGCGGCGACATAGGCCTCCTCGCGCAGCATCGGGCAGCCGATCGACGCGCAGTTGACGGCGTAGTGCACGCGCGGGTCGTCGTAGGCGCCAGGCTTGCGCAGCGTCTCGTGCTCGATGCCGTCGAGCGTCATCGGCTTGCCCAGCAGCTTGAAGAAGTCGTCCCGGAACGGATTGCCGAAGATCTTGCCGAAATCCCAGATCGAGCGGATGTCGGGCCAGCGCATGAGGATCTTTTCCACCGTGAACGCGTTGTAGGCGTTGATGAGGAACGCCTTCCTCTCATTCTTCGACCAGGCGTCGAACTCGGCCTTCGGCACCCTGCTCAGGCTCTCGAGGTAGGCTTTGAGCGCGGCGCGGTCGCGCGCCATGCCGGCGTAGTCGACCTGCGAGGCGTGCTCGCCGGGAAGCACCGTGACGTGCTTCTTCAGCAGCGCGTCCCAGGCCGCGTGCGTGGGGTCGAACCCCTGAGAGAAGGCCGGCGCCGCAGCGAAGGCTGCGACGACAGCGATCAGCCGCGCATCCACGCGTGGAACCTCTCGACGTAGCCGAGCAGCTTCTGCGGCGCGTGCGCCCGCTTCCACACGCCGGCGGCGAACTTGTTCGCCTCGGCGAGCGTCGGGTAGATGTGGATGGTGCCGAGGATCTTGTTCAGGCCGATGCCGTGCTTCATCGCCGCCACGTACTCGGCGATCAGGTCGCCCGCGTGCTCCCCGGCGATGGTGACGCCGAGGATGCGGTCCTTGCCCGGGACGGTGAGCACCTTCACCACCCCGTGCGCCTCCTCGTCGGCGATGGCGCGGTCCAGGTCATCGATCCCATAGACCGTGACCTCGTGCGGAATGTTCCGCTCCTTCGCTTCGGTTTCATTTAGCCCGACGCGCGCCACCTCGGGGTCGGTGAACGTGGCCCAGGGGATCACCGAGTAGTCGGCGCGGAACTTCTTCACCGATCCAAAAAGCGCGTTCACCGTGGCGAACCAGGCCTGGTGCGCGCCGGTGTGCGTGAACTGGTACGGTCCGGCGACGTCGCCCGCCGCGTAGATGTTCGGGTAGATCGTCTGCAGGAACTCATTGGTTTCCACGGTGCGCGCCTTGGTCACCGGGATGCCGAGATCCTCGAGCCCGTAGCCCGCGGTGTTGGCGACGCGCCCCACCGCCACCAGGAGGGCGTCGAACTCGATCGCCAGGTCCTTGCCCTGGTGCTCGCAGATCAGCACCTTGCGCCCGTCCTCGACGCGGAACTCCTTCGCCTTGTGCCCGGTGCGCACGTCCACACCCTCGGCGCGAAAGCGCTGCTCGACCATCGCCGCGATCTCCGGGTCCTCGCGAATGAGGAGCCGCGGCAGCATCTCCACCTGCGTCACCTGCGCGCCCAGGCGCTGGAACGCCTGCGTCAGCTCGCTGCCGATCGGGCCGCCGCCGAGCACGACGAGCCGCCGCGGCAGCTCGCGCAGCTCCCAGATCGTGTCGCTGGTGTAGTAGCCGGTCTTGTCGATGCCCGGGATCGGCGGCACGAACGGCCGCGCGCCGGCGGCGATGACGATGGAGCGCGTCGTGAGCACCTGCGTCGTGCCATCCGGCTTTTGAATTTCAACGATCCAGGGCGAGGCGATCTTTGCCTCGCCCTGGACACACTCGACGCCGAGCCCTTCGAAGCGCTCGGCAGAATCATGGGGTTCAATGGTCCGAATCACCCGCTGCACCCGCTCCATCACCTCGGCGAAGTCGAACTCCGCCCCGGCCGTTTTCAGGCCGTACTCCTTGGCGCGACGGATGGTGGAGAGCACGCGCGCGGTCTTGATCAGCGCTTTCGAGGGCACGCACCCGGTGTTGAGGCAGTCGCCGCCCATCTTGTGCTTTTCCACCAGCGTGACCTTCGACTTCACCGCCGCGGCGATCAGCGCCGACACCAGGCCCGAGGAGCCCGCCCCGATCACCACCAGGTTGCGGTCGAACTGCGCCGGCTTCTGCGCGGCCCAGCGCGCGTACACGCGGCGCGCCTTGATGGCATCGAGCGTCTTTTTCGCCACGAGCGGGAACAAACCCAGCAGCGTGAACGCGATCACCAGCTCTGCCGACAGGCGGAACTCGGCGAGCTGGGTGCCGGCGTACACATAGACGATGGTGCCGGCGAGCATGCCGAGCTGGCTGACCCAGTAGAAGGTCCAGGTACGGATGGGGGTGAGGCCCATCACCAGGTTGATGACGAAGAACGGGAACGCGGGCACCAGGCGCAGCGCGAACAGGTAGAACGCGCCTTCGCGCGCCACCCCGTCGTTGATCGGCTTGAGCTTGTCGCCGAAGCGGCCCTGCACCCAGTCGCGCAGC
>JBFFZT010000282.1:0-3781 GCA_041568535.1 Burkholderiales bacterium
GAGGGATAGCGCTCCAGGTAGCCGGCGAGGAGCGTCAGCCCCTCCTCCAGCCGCGCCGCCTGGCGGTAGGCGTCGAGCAGTCGCGGCGCGACCAGCGCCAGGTACGCCGGGTTCTGCGACTCGACGCGCTGCCAGTGCTCGATGGCGCGCTCCAGGTTGCCCGCGGCGCGCTCCAGGTCGCCGAGCGCGATGCTCGCGCGCACCGACTTGCGGTTGGCCTCCAGCGCGGCCTCCAGGTGGCGGCGCGCCTCCTGCGGCCGCGAGTGCGTGGAGTCGCTCGCCGCCTGCTCGCACAGGAACTGCGAGATCTCGCGCGCGCGCGACTCGCCCGAGTCCTGCTCCAGGCGCTCGGCCATGACGATGGCGCGCGGCCAGTCCTTCTCCTGCTGGAAGATCTCGAGCAGGTAGCGCCGCGCCTCGGTGGCGTGCGCGCCGTTCTCCAGGCGCGTGAACAGCTCCTCGGCGCGATCGAGGATCCCCGCCTTCAGGTAGTCCTGCGCCAGCTCGAACGCGGCGGCGAGCTTCTGCTCGGCGCCCAGGTCCGCGCGCTCGATCAGGTTCTGGTGCATGCGGATCGCGCGGTCGTACTCGCCGCGGCGCCGGAACAGGCTGCCCAGCGCGAAGTGCAGCTCGACGGTCTCGGGATCGACCTTGACCACCTCGATGAACGACTCGATGGCCTTGTCGGGCTGCTCGTTGAGCAGGAAGTTCAGGCCCTCGAAGTACGAGCGCGGCAGCGCGCGCGACTCGGAGACCAGGTGACGGATGTCGACGCGCGCCGCGAGCCAGCCCAGACCGAAAAACAGTGGCAGCGCGAGCAGCCACCAATACTCGAACTCCATCAGCCCTCCGCCGGCGGCGGCGGCAGGGTCTGCGCCTCTTCCAGGCGCGCTCCGGTGGCGCGCAGCTCGCGCCGCAGCCGCGCGGACTCGCGCCGCTGGCGCAGCACGGCGCCGAGCGCCGCGAGCAGGCCGAGCAGCGCGCCGGCGACGAAGAACGCGAGCAGCACCACCACCAGCGGCGCTTCCCACGCCAGGTCGAAGTAAAAGCGCAGGGTGACGGGCTCAGTGTTGCGCGCCGCGAAGGCGAGCAGCAGGATGAACAGCGCGATGCGGATCGTCCAGGTGAGGATGCGCATGATGGAGCCGGGGTCCGAGCCCCGGCGCTACCGCGTGGCCTGCGCCTGCTGGGCGGCGGCCTCGATGGCGGAGTCGACGCGCTCGCGCAGCTCCTTGCCGGCCTTGAAGTGCGGCACGTACTTTTCCGGCACGTGCACCTTCTCGCCCGATTTGGGATTGCGCCCGACGCGCGGCGGCCGGTAGTTGAGCCCGAAGCTGCCGAAGCCGCGGATCTCGATGCGGTGCCCGGCGAGCAGCGCCTGCGTCATCGCGTCGAGAATCATCTTCACCGCGTACTCCGCGTCCTTCGCCACCAGCTGCGGGTAGCGCTGCGCCAGCCGCGCGATCAGTTCCGACTTGGTCATGGCGACCGCTCCCCTCCCGTTCTCGTTCCGGCCCGCTTACTTCTGCGGCTCGGAACTGCCCTTGTCGAGCTTGGCCCGCAGCAGCGCCCCGAGGTTGGTCGAGCCCGAGGCGCTCGCCTGGCTCTCGCTGCGCAGCTGCTTCATGGCGTCGGTTTCATCCGCCATGTCCTTGGCCTTCACCGACAGGTTGATCGAGCGGTTCTTGCGGTCGACGTTGATGATCATCGCGCTCACCGTGTCGCCCTCCTTGAGCGCGGTGCGCAGGTCTTCGACGCGCTCGCGCGAGAACTCGGAGGCGCGCAGGTAGCCCTCGATGCCGTCGGCGAGCACCACCACCGCGCCCTTGGCGTCGACCGACTTCACCGTGCCCGGCACCACGCTGTTCTTGTCGTGCCCGGCGATGAAGTTGGTGAACGGGTCGCCGCCGAGCTGCTTGATGCCCAGCGAAATGCGCTCGCGCTCGACGTCGATCGCCAGCACCACCGCCTCGACTTCCTCGCCCTTCTTGAAGCTCTTGACCGCTTCCTCGCCGGCGAGCGACCAGGACAGGTCCGACAGGTGCACCAGGCCGTCGATGCCGCCCGACAGGCCCACGAACACGCCGAAGTCGGTGATCGACTTGATCTGGCCCTTGACGCGGTCGCCCTTCTTGAACTCGCGCGCGAAATCCTCCCAGGGATTGGGCTTGCACTGCTTCATGCCCAGGGAAATGCGCCGGCGCTCCTCGTCGATCTCGAGGATCATGACTTCGACCTCGTCGCCGACCTGCACCACCTTGGACGGATGCACGTTCTTGTTGGTCCAGTCCATCTCGGAGACGTGCACCAGGCCCTCGATGCCCGCCTCGACCTCGACGAAGGCGCCGTAGTCGGTGAGATTGGTGACCTTGCCGAACAGGCGCGTGCTCTGCGGATAGCGGCGCGAGATGCCGACCCAGGGATCCTCGCCCAGCTGCTTGAGACCCAACGACACGCGGTTCTTCTCGGCGTCGAACTTGAGCACCTTGGCGGTGACCTCGTCGCCGACGTTGAGCACTTCGGACGGGTGCTTCACCCGGCGCCAGGCCAGGTCGGTGATGTGCAGCAGGCCGTCGATGCCGCCCAGGTCGACGAACGCGCCGTAGTCGGTGATGTTCTTGACGATGCCCTTCACCACGGCGCCCTCCTGCAGGCTGGAGAGCAGCGCTTCGCGCTCGGCGCCGGCGCTCGCCTCGAGCACCGCGCGGCGCGACACGACCACGTTGTTCCTCTTGCGGTCGAGCTTGATGACCTTGAACTCCATGGTCTTGCCTTCGTACGGCGTGGTGTCCTTCACCGGCCGCAGGTCGACGAGCGACCCGGGGAGGAAGGCGCGGATGCCCTTGGTCATCACGGTGAGGCCGCCCTTCACCTTGCCGGTGATCACGCCCTCGATCTTCTCGCCCTTCTCGAGCGACTCCTCGAGCTCGATCCAGGCGGCCATGCGCTTGGCCTTGTCGCGCGACAGGCGCGTGGCGCCGTAGCCGTCTTCCAGCGCCTCGATCGACACGGAGACGAAATCGCCGGGCTTGACCTCGACTTCGCCGGCGTCGTTCTTGAATTCCTCGGCGGCGATGATCGACTCGGACTTCAGGCCCGCGTTGACCACGACGAAATTGGGATCGACGCTGACCACCTCGGCGGTGATCACTTCGCCGACGCGCATTTCCTTTCGCGTCAGGCTCTCTTCGAAGAGCGCGGCGAAAGACTCGTTGGCGGGAGACTTCGAGACTGCGGGGGAAACGCTTGCCATGAAAGGGAAAAACCTCGGTTGCAGCCGCTCGGCCGGCGAAGGCGCGCGCGGGTCAGGTTGCAAAAAAGGGCCGGCCGTTCAGGCCCGCCCACCCAGTTTCCTCTCCCGGCACCACCCCAGGATCAGGCCGACGACTTCAGTAAGCGGCCTGTCCGAGGAGTCCAGCTGCAGCGCGTCCGGGGCCGGCGCCAGGGGCGCCACCGCCCGGGCCGCATCGCGTGCATCGCGCTGCGCCAGGTCACGGGAAAGGGCGGCAAGGTTAGCATCGATTCCTTTGTCTATCAACTGCTTATACCTGCGTCGGGCGCGCACGTCCGGGGTAGCGGTGAGGAACACCTTGAGGGGCGCATCGGGAAACACGACGGTACCCATGTCGCGGCCTTCGGCCACCAGGCCGGGAGCCTGGCGGAACCTGCGCTGGCGCTCGAGGAGCGCGCGCCGCACCTCGGGGCGCTGCGCGATGTCGGAGGCTTGCACGCCCACCGCCTCGGCCCGCAGGTCTTCCGTAACATCTTGTCCCGAAAGGAA
>JBFFZT010000283.1:0-3772 GCA_041568535.1 Burkholderiales bacterium
CATCGGGCACATCATGGAATACATCCAGGCGGACATCTGGGTGCGCTTCCAGCGCATGTGCGGCCACGAGGTGCATTTTGTGGGCGCCGACGACGCGCATGGCGCGCCGATCATGCTGGCGGCCGAGAAAGCGGGCAAGGCCCCGGAGGCGTTCGTTGCCGAGATTGCGCGCAGCCGCCAGCCGTACCTTGACGGCTTCCACATCGGCTTCGACAACTGGCACTCCACGCACTCCGCGGAGAACACCGAGCTGTCGCAGGACATCTATCGGCGGCTGAAAAAGGCGGGGCTGGTCGATGTCAGGCCGGTGGAGCAGTTCTACGACCCGGTGAAAGGCATGTTCCTCGCCGACCGCTACATCAAGGGCGAATGCCCGAACTGCGGCGCCAAGGACCAGTACGGCGACGCCTGCGAGAACTGCAGTGCGGCCTACTCGGCCACCGACCTGAAGAACCCCTACTCGACGCTCTCGGGCGCGGCGCCGGTGCTGAAGACCTCGGAGCACCACTTCTTTCGCCTGTCCGACGCGAAGTGCAAGACATTCCTGCGGCAGTGGCTGGAGCAGCCCGGGCGACTGCAGACGCAGGTCGTGAACAAGGCGCGCGAGTGGCTCGACGGCGAAGGCGACAGGGCGCTCGGCGACTGGGATATCTCGCGCGACCCGCCCTACTTCGGCATCCGCGTGCCCGACATCGCGGAAGAGAAGTACCTGTACGTCTGGCTCGACGCGCCGATCGGCTACCTCGCGAGCTTCAAGCATTACTGCGCCCGGGCCGGAATCGACTTCGAGAAGTTCCTGCAGGACCCCGGTACCGAGCAGGTGCATTTCATCGGCAAGGACATCATCTACTTCCACACCCTGTTCTGGCCGGCGATGCTGAAGTTCGCGGGCAAGCCCTACAAGGTGCCCGACCACGTCTACGTGCACGGCTTCATCACCGTGTCGGGCGACAAGATGTCCAAGTCGCGCGGCACCGGCATCAGCCCGCTGCGCTACCTCGAGCTCGGCATGAACCCGGAGTGGCTGCGCTACTACATCGCGGCGAAGCTCAACGCCAACGTCGAGGACATCGACTTCAATCCCGAGGACTTCGTGGCGCGGGTGAACAGCGACCTGGTCGGCAAGTACGTCAACATCGCCAGCCGCGCCGCCAGCTTCATCGCCAAGCATTTCGACGGCCGGCTGCACGAGTTCGGCGCCGAGCCCGCGCCGAGCTGGGCCGCGGCGGTGGCGATCGACGACGCGATCGCGGCGGCCTACGACGGGCGCGAGTTCGGCCGGGTGGTGCGCGAAACGATGGCGGTCGCGGATCGCGTCAACCAGGCGTTCGACCAGGCCAGGCCCTGGGAGCTGGCGAAGGACGCGGCGCGAAAGAACGACCTGCACCGCGTTTGCAGCGATGCGCTGCACGCGTTCTTCACGCTGACGGTTTACCTCGCCCCCCTGCTGCCCGCCACCGCAACGCGCGTCGCGCGCGAGCTGTTCGGCCTGGACCGGGATCTGCGTTTCGACGACCGCAAGCTGCGCGCGGGCCGCATCCGGCCGTTCCGGCACCTCATCACGCGCGTCGAGGACAAGCAGCTCGACGCCCTGTTCGACGTCGCCTCGGTGCCGCAGGCGAGCGCACCGCAGCGCCACGCCGAGTCGCAGCAGCACACCGCCAAGGAGAAGTCCGTGTCCGACCCCGTTACCCTCGACGACTTCACAAAAATTGACCTGCGCGTGGCCCGCATCGCCAAGGCCGAGCTCGTCGACGGCGCCGACAAGCTGCTGCGCCTGACGCTCGATCTGGGCGGCAGCACGCGCCAGGTGTTCGCCGGCATCAAGTCGGCCTACGACCCCGCTACGCTCGAGGGACGGCTCACCGTCGTGGTCGCCAACCTCGCGCCGCGCACCATGAAGTTCGGCGTCTCCGAAGGCATGGTGCTCGCCGCCTCCGGCGACGGACCGGGCATATTTCTCATTTCCCCGGACGCCGGTGCGCTCCCGGGCATGCGCGTAAAATGAGGTCGTCCCGGCCGCCGTGCCGAAACTCGACGATCGCATGATCGAACAGCCCAGCCGCACGCTGGTGTGCAGCATCGTGTTCCTGGACATCGTCGATTATTCGGCGAAGCCGGTCGCGGAGCAGTTGCTGCTCAAGCAGGCGTTCAACAAGCTGCTCAGCTCGGCGCTGGAAACCGTGGCACCGCGCGATCGCGTCGTGCTGGATACCGGCGACGGCGCCGGCATCACCTTTCTCGGCGACCCCGAGGACGCCCTGTTCGTCGCCATGTCGCTGCGCGCCGCAGCGCGGGCCGAGTCCAGCGGCGCGATCGCGGTGCGCATCGGCATCAACCTCGGGCCGGTGCGCCTGGTCAAGGACATCAACGGCCAGATGAACATCATCGGCGACGGCATCAACGTCGCGCAGCGCGTGATGACGTTCGCCCAGGCCGGGCAGCTGCTCGTGTCGCGCTCGTTCTACGAAGTCGTGTCCTGCCTGTCGCTCGATTACGCGAGCCTGTTCAGCTACGTCGGATCGCGCACCGACAAGCACGTACGCGAGCACGAGGTGTACTCGGTGGGCCTCGGTACGGAGGCCGCACGGCGCGTGATCGAGACCGGCGCGCGCCGGGTGGCGGGGCGCCGGCGGCGTGCGCCGCGGCTGATCGGCGAGCTGACCGACGTGCGGCCGTTCGGCGTGCACCGCATGGCCGTGCTCGGCGCGCCCCTCGCCTTCGTGCTGCTGGTGAGCGGGGGCGTCGCCGTGAAGGCCCAGATCCATCATCCGCCGCTCGCCGTCAAGCCGGCGATCCAGGCGATGAAGACGGCCGCGGAGCCGAAGGGCGCGGCGAGCGAGCCGGCGGCCTCCGCCTCTACGGCGCCGTCCGCCCCGGTCCCGCCGGTCCAGGTAGCGGCCGCAGCCGCGCCCGCCAAGCCGCAGGCGCCTGCGCCGGCCAGGCCCGCGCCGCGGCGCGAGGCTTCGGCGGCGCCTGCCGGGGTGATTCAACTGGCGATCCTGCCCTGGGGCGAAGTGTTCGTGAACGGCAAGAGCCGCGGCGTCAGCCCGCCGCTGCGCACGGTCGAGCTGCCGCCGGGGACACATACCATCGAAGTGCGCAACACGTCGTTCCCGACTCACACCCGGCGCGTCGACGTGCGCGCCGGCGAGCCGGTCCGCATCAGCCATCGCTTTCGCTGAGCGCGCACTCGCGGTATCTTCCGCCCGGTGGACTCGGGGGAAAAATCGGTGCGCGTCGGCGCGGCGGGAATCGCGTCGCGATGAGGCTGGTCGCAGCGCTCGCGCTGGTCGCGACGCTCCTGTCGCTCGGCGGCTGCCAATCCGGCGGCATGCGGGCCTTGCAGGAGGACTTGCGAAGCCTCTTCGGCAGCACCAAGGGAGAACCCGCCCTGGCCACCGGCATCCGCCAGTACGAGGAAGGCAAGTACGCCGAGGCCGCCGAGAGCCTGAACAGCAGCCTGTACCAGGGCCTGTCGAGCGCCGATCGCGTGCGCGCGCACAAGTACCTTGCGTTCATCGACTGCGTTTCCGGCCGACCCTCGGCCTGTCGCCAGGAATTTCGCCGCGCGCTGAGCATCGATCCGAACCTGGAGCTGAGCGCGGCGGAAGCCGGGCATCCCATCTGGGGCCCGGTGTTTCGCGCGGTCAAGTCTGCCCGCTAGCCGCCCGGGCGCGCGCCTGATGGACGACCAAAAGCTCGGCCGCTTCGAAGTCCTCGCCGAGATCGGCCGCGGCGCGATGGGCATCGTCTACAAGGCGAAGGACCC
>JBFFZT010000284.1:0-3761 GCA_041568535.1 Burkholderiales bacterium
CCGGCGCGGGCACGTTCTTCGAGCCGATGACCACGACGCGGCCGCCGCGCGGCGCCAGCGCGAGCAGGGGGTGCACCGCTTGCATGACGAGGAGGTTGCTCTCCACGTTGACGGTCATCGCGCTGCGCCAGGATTCGGGCGAAAGGGACCGGATCGGCGCGGAGGAGGGGAAGATCCCGGCATTCAGCACCAGCATGTCGACGCCGCCGAAGCGGCGCACGGCGGCCGTCACCGCCTTGTCGATCGCCGACGCATCGGTGAGGTCGCACACCGCACCGAAGTAGTCCGGGCGCTTGAACAGCGTCTCGATCGCGGGATTGAGATCCAGGCCGACCACCGCCGCGCCGCGCTTGAGCAGCGCCTCCACGCAGGCCTTGCCGATTCCCGACGCTGCGCCGGTGACGAGCGCCGCCTCGCCCGCGAACGCGGGCGGCGTGCCGCCCTTGCGCAGCTTGGCCTGCTCGAGATCCCAGTACTCGATGTCGAAGATGTGTCGGTCCTCGAGCGGCCGCCAGCCGCCGAGGGCCTCGGCGCGCAGGATCACGTCGATGGTGTGCTCGTAGAGCTCCTCCACGATGCGCGCGTCGCGAGCGCTGCGACCGAACGCGGCGAAGCCGAGCTTGGGGTCCAGCGCCATGCGTGGCGCGGGATCGAGCATCGTCTTCGGTTCCTTGGCCGACGACGCGTTGCGCTCGAAGTAGGCGCGGTACGCGGCGCCGAAGCCGGCGACGTCCCGGCCCAGCATCGGCACGGGTTTGGTGCGAATGACGTGGTCCGGGGTCGCCGGGCTGCCCTGCGACAGGCGCCGCACTTCGGCGTGTCGCGCGAAACCGAGAAAGCGCGGCGTGTCGTTGCACAGGCACAGCATCGGAAAGCCCGCGGCCTTCGAGACCTCGCGCCGCAGCTGGGCCGCCTCCTCGCGCGCGAAGCCGTTGGCGGTCGCCACCGGCGGGCCCAGGCTCCAGGCTTTCTTGGCCGCCAGGTATTTCTCCGCCATCGTCACCAGCTCGATCATCAGCTCGTAGGACTCGCGCGCGTCCTCGGCGAACGAGAACACGCCGTGCGAGAGCAGCACCATGCCTACGGTGCCCTTCTTCGCCTGCTTCGGGAACTCGCGCGCGCAGTAGGACGCCAGGTCGAACCCGGCCATGATGTAGGGAATGATCACGGCCTTGTCGCCGTAGATGTCCCGCGCCCGGGCCGCACCGTCGGGCGAATTCGAGATCGACAGCACGGCGTCGGCATGGGTGTGATCGACGTACTTGTGCGGCAGGATCGCGTGCAGGATGGTCTCGACCGACGGCGCCGGCGCGCCCGCGCGCAGCGTGTGCGTGGCAAGCTCGTTCACCATCTGCGGATCCGACAGCGCGGGCAGGGTGGCGAGCCGTCGCACGTAATCGAGCTTCACCGGCGCGAAGCCCGCCGCCTCGATGGTCTCCATGTCCCAGCCGCTGCCCTTGACGTAGAGGACGTCCTCCTCTTCGCCGAACAGGTTCTTCTCGCGCAGCTTGACCGAGGTGTTGCCCCCGCCGTGCAGCACGAGCGACTTGTCGCGCCCGAGCAGGCGCGAGGTGTAGACGCGCAGGCCGAGCGGGCCGGAAAACTGCGCGGCCTCGGCGTCGTTCCACAGGCTTTTCATCCGGCGAATTATACTTTTGCGCCATGCTGCGCATCGAACTGCTCGACTGGACCGCGGCGCGCGCGCAAGCGAGCCGCATCCGCACGACGGTGTTCGTCGAGGAGCAGGGCGTGCCCGTCGAGATCGAGATGGACGACAAGGACGCGGCATGCGCGCACGCGCTCGCCTACGTGGATGACCGGGCGGTGGGTACCGGCAGGCTCCTGCCCGACGGCCACATCGGGCGCATGGCGGTGCTCAGGCCCAGCCGGGGCAGCGGCGTGGGCGGCGCGATCCTCGCCTGCCTCGTGGACGAGGCGCGCCGCCGCGGCATGAAGGAAGTCGTGCTATCGGCGCAGACGCACGCGCTCGGCTTTTACCGCAAGCACGGCTTTCGCGAGGCGGGCGCCGTGTTCGAGGAGGCCGGAATCCCGCATCAGGAGATGCGGCGCGTGCTGAACTCGTAGCGCAGCGTCGTTTCCTCCGTGCCGTCGCTGCCGAAAGCGCGCTCGGCAAAGCGCGTCTGGGCGCCTTGCAGCAGCACGCTCGAGCAGCGCGTGCCATAGCGCGGGTCGACGATGCGCGCCGGCGCGAGCACCTCGAACAGGGGCTCGAGCGACACCGGGCTCGAGCGAAAGCGCGTCTTGTGCGCCTCGACGTCCGGCGAGTCGAGCAGCAGGTTTCCCAGGCCGTACCAGCCCGGCTCGAGGCGGCGTGCCGCACCGTCCCGATTCGAAAGCCACCAGAGCTCCGCGCCGTCCGTGGCGAGCAGACTGAAGCCGCTGTACTCGGACTTGCGCTCGGCGAGCCGCGGCACGTCCACGCCCTCGAGGTAGCGTGTCACCAGCGCGCCGCGCGACTCGGCGGCGCCAGGCTCGGTGCCGCCGCGGTAGTTGGTGACGGCCGCGAAGCGCCCGCCGCGCGACACGCCCATCCAGGTGCCGCGCGCCTGCAGGTCGCGGCCGCCGAGCACGTCGGGCTTGTCGTCCCAGAATGCGGCGCGCGCCGCCGGCCGGCCGTGGAACTCGTCCCGGTTGGCGGCGACGACGAGGGGATATGCCTCATGCACGCGCCAGGCGACGAGGATCAGGCACATACGAAGCGTTCGGTGTGGCGCTGCAGCCCGAGGCCGGCGGATTCGCGCTCGAGCAGCGCTTCGAACGCAGCATCATCGCCGACGCCCTCGTAGACTTCCATGTAGGTGCTGGGCTCGTCGCGGCGCCGCATCCAGCGGCCGCGCACGCCGGTCGCGGCCTCGACCGCCGCGAACAGGCGCTCTACATCCGCGCGCAGCGCGGGCAGGCGTCCCGCATCAACGCGGTAGTACACATAGAAGCTGCTCACGCGTAGGGCAGGGGGAGCAGCTCGAGCGCCGGGCCCTCGGGCGCGCGCAGCCGGATCGGCTTTGCGCCCTCCAGCACGCTGATCTGCGCCACGGCGAGCAGCTCGCTGCCGCCGTCCGGCGCGGGCGCCGCGTTGACCACGGTGCCGCTCGCCTGGCCGGGCATCTCTTCGGCGAACAGCTCGTCGCCGGCTGCGGCTTGCCCGGCAACCCGAGCGCGCACCATGCGCCGCTTCAGCACGCCGCGATACTGCGTGCGCGCCACGATCTCCTGGCCGGGGTAGCAGCCCTTCTTGAAGTCGACTGCGCCCAGGCGCTCGAGATTGACCATCTGCGGCACGAACTGGTCCTGCGTCGCCAGCACCACCTGCGGCCGGCCGGCGCGGATCTCCTCGAGCGCCCAAGCGCTGTCGTCGAGCGCGCCCGCCAGCGCGGCGAGCCGCTCGCCTTGCGCGGCAGGCACCACGACCACGAAGCGATGCGCGGCGACCTGAACGACGATGCCGGCCTCGGCGTGCGTCGTGCGCAGAGGGCCCTGCGGCACCGCGAGCCCCAGCGCCGCGATGCGCTCGGCGGCGCCGCTGCCCCACAGGCCGAACTGCGCCCAGGCATCGCTCGCGTCGAGCAGCTTCGCCTTGGTGCGCAGGATGAACATCGACAGGCGCTTGGCCACCGGCGGCGCAATCTCGCGCGGCAGCTGCAGCAGAAACTCCTGGCCGCGCAGGAAGACGAGAAAGGTGGCGAGCAAGCGGCCCTTCGCCGAACACCAGCCGGCAACGCGCGCTTCGCCCTCGGCAAGCG
>JBFFZT010000285.1:0-3751 GCA_041568535.1 Burkholderiales bacterium
CGTCGTCGTGGCGGAGGGCTGGCGCCACAGCGGCGTGGCGCAGCTGCTGATGGATGCGCTGATCCGCGCCGCGCAGGCGCGCAAGCTCGAGACCATGGAAGGGCTGGTGCTGAGCGAGAACCAGGACATGCTGCGCTTCGCGAAGCAGCTCGACTTCGAGCTCAGCCCCGATCCCGCCAAGCCGGCGCTGGTGCGCGTGACGAGGAAGCTTTGAGCGCGCCGGTGTTCGTGGCGCACGGCCTCACCAAGACCTACCGCATGGGCGAAGCCGAGGTGCACGCGCTGCGCGGCGTCGACCTCGAGATCCGCGCCGGCGAGTTCATCGTGCTGCTCGGCCCCTCGGGCAGCGGCAAGTCGACGCTGCTCAACATCCTCGGCGGCCTCGACATCCCGAGCACGGGCAGCGTGCGCTTCCTCGAGCACGCGCTCGACGGCGCCGACGAGGCCGAGCTGACGCGCTTCCGGCGCGAGCACGTCGGCTTCGTGTTCCAGTTCTACAACCTGATCCCGAGCCTCACCGCGCGCGAGAACGTGGCGCTGGTGACCGACATCGCCGCCGACCCGATGCCCGCCGACGAGGCGCTGCGCTGGGTCGGCCTGGGCGAGCGGCTCGATCACTTCCCCTCGCAGCTCTCGGGCGGCGAGCAGCAGCGCGTGGCCATCGCGCGCGCCATCGCCAAGCGCCCGCAGGTGCTGCTGTGCGACGAGCCCACCGGCGCGCTCGATTACGAGACCGGCAAGCTGGTGCTCGAGGTGATCGCGAAGATCAACGCCGAGCTCGGCACCACCGCGCTGGTGATCACGCACAACGCCGCGATCTCGGGCATGGCCGACCGCGTGCTGCGCCTGGGCAACGGCAAGGTGGTGGGCGAGGAACAGCCGGCGCGCAAGCTCTCGCCCGCGGAGATCTCCTGGTGAAGTCGCTCGACCGCAAGCTGCTGCGCGATACCTGGTCGCTCAAGACCCAGGTGGTGTCGATCGCGCTGGTCATCGCCTGCGGCATCGGCGGCTTCATCGCGTCGCTGTCCACGCACTCGTCGCTCCTGTGGTCGCGCCAGGACTACTACGACACGGCACGCTTCGCGCACGTGTTCGCGCTCGCCAAGCGCGCGCCCGCCTCGCTCGCGGCGAAGCTGCGCGACATCCCGGGCGTGGCCGAGGCCGAGACGCGCGTGGTGCGCGACGCGCAGCTCTCGCTGCCGGACGTGGTGCCGCCGATGATCGCGCGGCTCATCGGCCTGGACTTCGCGCACCCGCCGGGCATGAACCGGCTCACGCTGCGGCTCGGGCGCTGGCCCGCGCCCGGCTCGGCAAGCGAAGTGGTGGTGAACCAGCGCTTCTACGAGGCGCGCGACCTGAAGCTCGGCCAGGCGATGACCGTGCTCCTCAACGGCAAGCTCGAGCGCCTCACGCTGGTGGGCACCGCGCTCAGCCCCGAGTACATCTATGCCACGCGCGGCGGCGCCATGCCCGACGACGAGTGGTTCGGCGTGCTGTGGATCGACGCGCGCGCGCTCGCCGCCGCGTTCAACATGGAAGGCGCCTTCAACTCGGTGCTGCTGCGGCTGCAGCACGGCGCCTCGAGCCAGGCCGCGGTGGCGGCGCTCGATCGCCTGCTCGCGCCCTACGGCGGCTTCGGTGCCGTGGGCCGCGAAGACCAGGCCTCCGACAAGATCCTCGCGCAGGAGATCAACCAGCAGAAGGTGTTCGGCACGGTGCTGCCGGCGATCTTCCTCCTGGTCGCGGCCTTCATCCTCAACGTGGTGCTGCACCGGCAGGTAAACGCGCAGCGCGGCGAGATCGCGGCGCTGAAGGCGCTCGGCTACGCCGACCGCGCCATCGCCGGTCACTACCTCAAGTTCGCCGCGGTCATCGTGGCGCTCGGCGTGGCGCTCGGCCTGTGGCTCGGCCACTGGCTGGGCAGCGCCCTCACCGGCCTGTACACCGACTTCTTCCAGTTCCCCCGGTTCCACTACCGGCTCGAGCTCTGGCTGGCGCTCGCCGGCGCGCTCGCCGCGCTCGCCGCCGCGGCCGGCGGCGCGCTCGCCGCGATCCGCGGCGTGGTGCGCCTGCGCGCCGCCGAGGCGCTGCGCCCGCCCGCGCCGGCGGAGTTCCGGCCGCTGCTCGTCGAGCGCCTGGGCTACGCGCAGCTGCTCACCCCGGCGCAGCGCATGATCATGCGCAACCTGGAGCGCAAGCCGCTGCGCGCGGCGATCACCGTGGCCGGCGTCGCGGCTTCGGTGGCGATCCTCATCGCCGGCGTGTTCTGGGGCGACGCCATCGAGTGGTTCATGGACGTGCAGTTCAGCCAGGTGCAGCGCGCGCAGGTGAGCGTCGGTTTCGCCGAGGCGCTGCCGCGCGGCGCGCTGCACGAGCTCGCGCGCCTGCCCGGCGTGAAGCAGGTCGAAGTGCAGCGCGCGATCCCGGTGCGCCTGCGCGCCGGCCACCGCAGCTATCGCACCGCGCTGAGCGGCCTGGAAGACGGCGCGCAGCTGCAGCGCGTGCTGGATGCCGAGCTGCGCGAGGCGCCGCTCGTGCCCGGCGCGGTGCTGCTCACCGCGCGCCTCGCCGAGCGCCTGGGCGTCGGGCCCGGCGACACCGTCGAAGCGGAGCTGCTGGAGGGCAAGCGCGTCAGGACGGCGTTGCGCGTCGGCGGCACGGTGGACGAGATGGTGGGCTCGAACGCCTGGATGCGACTGGAAGACCTGAACCGCGTGGCACGCGAGGGCGCGCTGGTGTCCGGCGCGGGGCTGCTGGTGGACCGCGCCGCCGAGCCCGACCTGCTGCAGCGCCTGAAGCAGATGCCGGCGGCGGCGGTGGTGATCGTGACGCGCACGCTGGTCGAGACCTTCCGCGAGACCAGCGCGCAGAACGTGCTGTTCTTCACCGCGGTGCTGTCCGCCTTCGCCGCCACCATCGCGGTGGGCGTGGTGTACAACAACGCGCGCATCCAGCTCGCCGAGCGCGCCTGGGAGCTGGCGAGCCTGCGCGTGCTCGGCTTCACGCGCGGCGAGGTCTCCGTGCTGCTGCTCGGCGAGCTCGCGCTCGAGATCGTTCTGGCGATTCCCCTGGGCTTTGTCGCCGGCTACTGGCTGGCGGCGCTGCTCATCGCCTTCATGCCGCACGATGTGCTCGAGTTCCCGCACGTGATCTATCCCTCGACCTACCTGCTCGCGGGCGCCGTGGTGGCCGCCGCAGGCGTGCTGAGCGCGCTCATCGTGCGCAATCGGATCGATAATCTGGACCTGGTCGGAGTGCTGAAGACGCGCGAATGAAACTGCACAACAAGATCCTGCTGGCGCTGGCCGTGCTCGGCCTGGCCGCGCTCGTCGCCTGGGCGCTGCAGCCGCAGCCGGTTGCGGTGGAGACCGCCGCCGTCACGCGCGGCGCGTTCGAGCTGACGGTCGCCGAAGACGGCAAGACGCGTGTGCGCGACCGCTACGTGATCGCTGCGCCGCTCGCGGGCCGGGTGGCGCGCATCCGCCTCGAGCCCGGCGACACCGTGCGCCTCGGCCAGGTGGTGGCGCAGCTCACGCCGACCGCGCCCGCGTTCCTCGACGCGCGCAGCGCGCGCGAGGTGCAGGAGCGCGTCGGCGCCGCGCAGGCGCAGCTCGCGCGCGCGCGCGCCGAGACGCTGAAGGTGCTGGCGCAGCGCGACCAGGCGCGCGCCGACCTCGAGCGCCAGGCGAAGCTCGCCGCCGGCGGCTTCGTCTCCCCGACTGCGCGCGAGCAGGCGGCGCTCGCGCTGCGC
>JBFFZT010000286.1:0-3732 GCA_041568535.1 Burkholderiales bacterium
ACCAGCACCTCGTCGCCGCGCTGGCAGTGGCTCATCAGCGCGGCGAGGTTTGACTGCGTGCCCGTGGGAAACAACAGCGACGCCTCAAAGCCGAAGATCTCGGCAGCCCGCGCCTGCAGCCGGTTCACCGTCGGGTCGTCGCCGAACACGTCGTCGCCCACTTCGGCCGCGGCCATGGCGCGGCGCATGCCCTCGGTAGGGCGCGTGACGGTATCGCTTCTCAGGTCGACGGGCTTCATCCGCCGGCGATGTTCAGCACCGAGGGCAGCCACAGGGCGATGCCCGGGAAGGCGGCGAGGATGAACAGGCGCACCACGTCGGCGGTGACGAACGGCAGCACGCCGCGGAACAGGGTCGGCGTGCTCACCTGCGGCAGCAGCGAGGACAGGACAAACAGGTTCATGCCTACCGGCGGGCTGATGAGGCCGATCTCCACCACGACAACCACGAGGATGCCAAAGTACACCGGGTCGATGCCGAGCGCGACGATGAGCGGAAAGAACACCGGCACCGTGAGCAGGATCATGGAGAGCTCCTCCATGGCGGTGCCGAGGATCACGTAGATGGCGCAGATCGACATCACCACCAGCATCGGGTGCAGGCTGAACTGCTCGATGAACCCCATCAGGTCGGAGGGCAGCGTGGTGAAGTTGATGTAGTTGGCGAACACGAGCGCGCCGATCAGGATCATGAACAGCATCCCCGTGGTGCGCGCGGATTCCACCAGGATGTCGCGCAGCACGTGCCAGGTGAGCGCGCGGCGCGCGAGCGCGAAGATGAAGGCGCCGGCGGCGCCGACGCCCGCGCCCTCGGTGGCGGTGAAGAAGCCCGCATAGATGCCGCCGATGGAGACGGCGAACAGCACGATCACGCCCCAGATGCCTTTCAGCGCCGTCAGGCGCTCGGCCCAGGAGGAGCGCTCGCCCGCGGGTCCGGCCTTCGGGTCGCGCCACACCGTCCAGCGCACGGCGAGGCACAGCAGCGCCACGGCGAGGATGCCCGGCAGCACGCCGGCGGCGAACAGGCGCCCGATGTTGGTCTCGGTGATGATGCCGTAGATCACCATGATGGTGGACGGCGGAATCAGGATGCCGAGCGTGCCGCCCGCCGCGATCGAGGCGCTGGCGAGCTTGTCGGAGTAGCCGAGCTTTTTCATCGGCGGGTAGGCCACGCGCGACATGGTGGCGGCGGTGGCGATGGAGGAGCCGCAGATCGAGCCAAAGCCGGCGCAGGCGACGATCGTCGACATCGCCAGGCCGCCCTTCCAGTGGCCGATGAAGGTGTGGGCGGCGCGAAACAGCTCCTGCGACATGCCGGCGCGCGCGACGAAATTGCCCATCAGGATGAACAGCGGCACCACCGAGAGCTCGTAGTCGATGCCGGCGGCAAACGTCGTCTGCGCCACCTGGTCGAAGGCCGCATTCCAGCCGCGCTTCAAAGCAAAGCCCGCGCCGCCGACGATCAGCATGGCGAAGGCGATCGGCATGCGCGCAAAAGCAAGCGCGAGCAGCACCGCGAAAGCGACCAGCGTCTCGGTCATGGCCTGGCGCGCGCGCGCGCGCGGGCGATGTGCTCCAGCGCCACCACCAGGCAGGCGATCGCCGCGAGCATGGCGAGTACCGCAAAGGCGCGGCTGAACGGGCCGTGCGGGATGTGCAGCGTCATCGTCACTTCATTGGTGCGCAGGTGGCTCGCCGACAGGATCCACAGGCGCCAGCCGAGGAACGCAAGCACCACGCTGGAGACCAGGTTGACGACGACGCGCTGCCAGCGGCCGATGTGGGGGGCGATGAAGTGGTCGAAGACGTCGATGGTGACGTGGTTCTCGCGCGCCGTGACCAGCGGCAGGGCGCTGAAGATCAGCACCCCCATCATGAACTCGGTGACCTCGTAGGCGCCGTAGATCGGGCTGGCGAAGAACTTGCGCCCGGTGACATCGAGAAAGGTGAGCGTCATCATCGCCGCCAGGTCGATGGCGGCGACGGTGCCGAGCACCCAGGCGGCCCAGGCGCCGGCGCGCCCCGGAAAGAGCGCGTCGGTCCGGGGCGCTTCGTGCAGTGCGTCCGACAGTCGGCGCTACTTCTCGGCGGCGACCCTGGCCACTTCGGCGCGGAAGAACTTGATCGCGCCCGCGCCGTCGATGCCCATGGCGTCCATCTTCGCGCCGTAGTCGCGCTCCAGGCGCTCGGTGACCTTCTTCAGCTCGGCGATGAATTCGGGCTTCACTTCCTTGATGGTGCCGCCCGCCTCCTTCATCGCCACGCGCCCTTCCTTGTCGGCGCGGTCCCAGCCGGCGCCGGCGAGACGCGCGAAATTCTCGCCCGAGACGCGCATGATCGCGTCCTGGTCGGCCTTGGAGATGCTCGCGAACTTGCCCTTGTTCATGGCGAACCAGAACGAGGAGCTGTACAGGCCGCCCTTCACGTAGCTGGTGTGCTTGACGAGGCCCGCGATCTTGAAGCTCTTCAGCGACTCGGTCGGGAACATGATGCCGTCGGCGATGCCCGCCGACAGGATCTCGTAGGACTTGGGCGCCGGCTGGGTGATCACCACGCCGCCGAAGGCCTCGACGATGTTCTTCGGCACGTCGCCGCCGACGCGCATCTTCTGCCCCTGCAGGTCGGCGGGCACCAGGATGTGCTTCTTCGAGTGGTGGAACAGGCCCGGGCCGTGCGTCATCACGCCCAGCAGCTGCACGTCCTTGTGGATGCCCGACTGCTCGATGAACTTCTTGTGCGTGCGCCACAGTGCGACGCCGTTGTGCACCGCCGTCTCGCCCAGCTGCGGCAGCTCGGCGATCAGGTAGGGCTGGAAACGCTCGGGCTGGTAGCCGTAGGTGGCCCAGGCCAGATCCACCTGGCCGTTGATGGTGGCGTCGTAGTGCTGGTTGGGAGCGGCGATCGCTTTGGGCAGCATCTGCACCTTGACGCGGCCGCTGGTGACCTTCTCCACCTGGTCGGCCCAGGGCTTCATGATGTAGACGACGATCGGGTGCTGCGGCGGCACCCAGTTCGACAGCGTGAGCACGGTCTGCGCCTGCGCTGCGGTGCCGGCGGCAGCCAGCAGGCCCGCGCTGGCCAGGGTTACAGCGAGTCTGACGGGTTTCATTGTGGTCTCTCCTCCTCCTAAGGCTGAGGCCGTTATAGTAGCAGCAGGAAATCAGATGAACGACGGGGGAGCCTCCATTTAGGCACCTCGCTGGTTTTCGCCTTTCATTACATCTCGCCTTTTTCTGGCCGGATGAATCTCCCGGCCAGAAAAAGGCGCGACCATGGGAACGGCAAGACCGCGGCGCTCAAATCTGGCGCGCAAACTCCAGCAACGCCTTCGTGAACGCCGCCGGCCGCTCCACCGGCACGAGGTGCCCCGCGTCCGGAAAGTCGACGCGCTGGATGCCGGCAATGCGCGCCGAGAGCTCCTCGACGTCGGCGGCAACGCGGAAGATGCGATCGTGCAGCCCGGTCATCGACAGCACCGGCAGCTTCAGCTGGTCCCAGGGGAAATCCCAGTCCGTGGCGAGCGAGCCCTCGAGCAGGCGGTACAAGCCGTCGGCGCGATCCATCGGCTGGTAGGGCTCGGGGCCGAACACGCCGGCGCGCATCGCCGCGAGCTGGTCGGGATTGACGAGCTGCGGCAGATTCGCCTCCATGATGAGGCGCGTGCCGCCGGCGCGCGCCAGCGCCACCGTCGCCTGGTTGATCCACTCCAACCGCGCGCCGGGCTTGCGCAGCG
>JBFFZT010000287.1:0-3725 GCA_041568535.1 Burkholderiales bacterium
GCCGGTCAGGCTCTCCAGGCGCTTGGTGAGCGCCGCCGGCATATCCACCTGCAGGAGGAAATGCACCCCGCCGCGCAAGTCGAGGCCGAGATACATGGGCAGCGCGCCGAGCGCCGCAAGCCAGCGCGGCGAGGAGGGCAGGAGATTGAGCGCGACGATGTAGCCGGGATTCTGCGCATCGGGGTTGAGCGCCTTGTCGATGGCGTCCTTCGCCTTGAGCTGCGTGTCGGTATCGGCGAAGCGCACCCGCACGCTGCCGGCGTCCAGCAGCGCGCCGGTGTAGCGAATGTCGTCCCGCGCCAGCGCCCCTTCCACGCGCTGCAGCAGCGCCGTGTCCACCCTGACGGCGGCACGCAGGCTCGAGACCTGGACCGCGGGCGACTCGCCGAAGAAGTTCGGCAGCGTGTAGAACAGCGCCACGGCCACGCACAGCGCGACCAGCGCGTACTTCCAGACCGGAAAGCGGTTCACCCCGGGGCTACTGGATGGTCTTCATCGTGCCCTTGGGCAGCAGCGTCTGCACCGACGCCCGTTGCACGCTGATCTCGGTGTTGGGAGCGATCTCCAGGGTCACGTAGGCATCGCCCATCTTGCTGATGCGGCCCACCACGCCGCCGGCGGTGATCACCTCGTCGCCCTTCTGCAGCGCCTCGACCATCTGCTTGTGCTCCTTGGCGCGCTTCATCTGCGGACGGATCATGAGGAAGTACAGCAGCACGAACATCAGGACGATGGGCAGCAGGCCCACGAAACCCGGATCGCCGCCGCCGGCGGCCTGTGCGTACGCGTTGGAAATCATCGCTGCGGACTCGCTGGGAAAAGGCGCGAATTATAGCAGCAGCCTGCGCTGCTCCAGAAGGCGCACGGCCGTCGCCGCGAGCTGCCCGCCCTCGATGGCGGCACGCAGCTCGCCCATCAGCGTCTGGTAGTAGTGCAGGTTGTGCAGGGTGTTCAGGCGCGCGCCGAGGATCTCGTTCGCCTTCTGCAGGTGGTGCAGGTAGGCGCGGCTGAAGTTCGCGCAGCAGTAGCAGGCGCACTGCGCATCCAGGGGTCCTTCGTCGGCCCGGTACTTGGCGTTCCTGATCTTGACGTCGCCGCGGCGCGTGTACAGCCAGCCGTTGCGCGCATTGCGCGTCGGCAGCACGCAGTCGAACATGTCCATGCCCGCCAGCACCGCCGCGATCAGGTCCTCCGGCGTGCCCATGCCCATCAGGTAGCGCGGCCGGTCCGCCGGCAGCCGCGGCGCGACGTGCGCGAGGATGCGCGCGCGCGCCTCCTCGGGCTCGCCGACCGCAAGCCCGCCGACCGCGTAGCCGTCGAAGCCCAGGCGCGTGAGGCCCTCGAGGGACGCGTCGCGCAGGTGCTCGTAGACCCCGCCCTGGACGATGCCGAAAAGCGCGTTGGCGGAGCCCTGGAACGCCGCTTTCGAGCGCTCGGCCCAGCGCAGGCTGAGCGACATCGACTTTTCGGCCTGCTTCTCGGTCGCCGGATACGCGGTGCAGTCGTCGAACACCATGGCGATGTCGGAACCGAGTGCGCGCTGCACGCGCATCGATTCCTCGGGCGTGAGCAGCAGCCGGTCGCCGTTGATGGGCGAGGCGAACCTCACCCCCTCCTCGGTGATCTTGCGTAGCGCCCCGAGGCTGAAGACCTGGAAGCCGCCCGAGTCGGTGAGCAGCGGCCCGTCCCAGCCCATGAAGCGGTGCAGGCCGCCGTGCCGGGCGATGACCTCGACGCCGGGCCGCAGCCACAGGTGAAAGGTGTTGCCGAGCACGATCTGGGCGCCGACCTGGCGCAGCTCGGCGGGCGACATCGCCTTCACGGTGCCGTAGGTGCCCACCGGCATGAACGCGGGCGTGTCCACCACCCCGTGCGCGAGCTCGAGGCGGCCGCGACGCGCGGCGCCATCGCGATGGCTGAGGGCGAATTTCATGGCGCGCGCTCGATGAGCATGGCGTCGCCATACGAAAAGAAACGGTAGCGCTGCGCGATGGCATGCGCGTAGGCGCGCCGGATGTTCTCCAGTCCGGCGAACGCTGCGACCAGCATCAGCAGGCTCGATCGGGGCAGGTGGAAATTGGTGAGCAGGCGCTGCGCCACCTTGAAACGAAACCCGGGATAGACAAAGAGCTCGGTCTCCCCGGAGGCGGCGCCGCTCAGCGCCGCGCTTTCCAGGGCGCGCAGCGTGGTCGTGCCCACCGCCAGCACGCGCCGCCCGGCGATTGCCTCCAGGGTCGCCTGCGGCACCTCGTAGCGCTCCTTGTGCATGCGGTGCGCCTCGATGTCCTCGACGCGCACCGGCTGGAACGTCCCGGCGCCGACATGCAGCGTGACGCGCGCGATGCGCGCCCCGCGCGCCTCGAGCCGCTGCAGCATGGCGCGGTCGAAGTGCAGCCCGGCGGTGGGCGCCGCCACCGCGCCGGGGCGCTCGGCGTACACCGTCTGGTAGCGCTCGGCGTCGGCGGCGTCGGGCGCGTGCCGGATGTAGGGCGGGAGGGGCACTTCGCCGCAGCGCTCGAGCACCGTGGCCAGGTCTTCGGCGAAGCGCACGCGGTACAGGTCTTCCTCGCGGCCGAGGACACGCGCGCGCGCGCCGTCGCCCACCACCAGCTCGCTGCCGGCACGCGGCGCGTGGCTGGAGCGGATGAGCGCCAGCGCCTCGCGTGCCCCCAGCAGGCGCTCGACGAACAGCTCGATCTTCCCGCCGCTCGCCTTCTTGCCGGTGAGTCGCGCCTTGATCACGCGCGTGTCATTCAGCACCACGGCGTCGCGCTTGCCCACGAGCCGGGGCAGGTCGGTGAAAGCGAGATCCTCGAGGCGGCCGCTCGCCGCGTCGAGGCGCAGCAGGCGGCTCGCCGCGCGCTCGGGCGCGGGGCGCTGCGCGATGAGCTCGGGGGGCAGCGCATAGTCGAACTCCGAGACGCGCATGGCGCGGCATTATAGGGGCCTATAATCCCGCCCTTTCGCGCCGGAATGGCGGAACCGGTAGACGCAGCGGACTCAAAATCCGCCGGTGGCAACACCATGAGAGTTCGAGTCTCTCTTCCGGCACCACAGGCGCCGCGGCCGGGCGGCACTGCATCACGTTTTCTTGCTTTCCTGTCAGCGTCTTAGCTGGACATCGGCCTGACCGGAGGGTAGTCTTGCCGGCATCTTTCGGCAGAGGGAAAGCATGGCGAAGGCGCAGGTCCTCGTGATGCCGTCGGCCCGCAATACGGCGATGGTCGTCGACGATCAGTCGACCGGCCGTGCCATTCTGGAGCAGGTCGTGCGCTCGCTCGACGAGCGCGTCGGCGTCGAAGGTTTCGGGCGCCCGGTGGACGCGGTGGTGTGGGCGACACGCAACGTCGCCGACCTGGTGCTGATCGACTACATGATGCCGGACATGAACGGCATCGAGCTCGCCAAGCGGCTGCGCGCGCTGCCCGGCTACGAGCACGTGCCGATCATGATGGTCACGGCGCACGACGATCGCAAGGTGCGCTACGACGCGCTCGATGCCGGTGTCACCGATTTCCTCATCAAGCCGGTGGATGCGCGCGAGTGCATGGCGCGCTGCCGGAATCTCCTCACCCTGCGGCGCCAGCAGCTGGCGCTGGAGGACCGGCGTCGCCTGCTCGAGGGCATGGTGGACGACGCCACGCGCGAAGTGCGCAATCGCGAGAAGGAGACGCTGATGCGCCTGGCGCGCGCCGGCGAGTTCCGCGACGAGGAAACCGGCTACC
>JBFFZT010000288.1:0-3719 GCA_041568535.1 Burkholderiales bacterium
CCACCCCTACCAGTCGTTCACGCCGGTGATCGAGTTCATCCGCACCACCGCCGCGGATCCGGGCGTCATCGCCATCAAGCAGACCGTGTACCGCACCGGCACCGACTCCGAGCTGATGGAGATCCTGATCGACGCCGCGCGGCGCGGCAAGGAAGTCACCGTGGTGGTGGAGCTGATGGCGCGGTTCGACGAAGAAGCGAATCTGAACTGGGCTGCGCGCCTGGAAGAGGTCGGGGCGCACGTGGTCTACGGCGTCGTCGGCCACAAGACGCACGCCAAGATGGCGCTCATCGTGCGCCGCGAGGAGGCCGAGGGGCGCAAGGTGCTGCGCCGCTACGCGCACCTCGCCACCGGCAACTACCATCCGCGCACCGCGCGCCAGTACACCGACTTCGGCCTGCTCACGGCGAATGACGCGCTGTGCGCCGACGTCGCCGAGGTGTTCAAGCAGCTCACCGGCCTCGGGCGCGCGGGCAAGCTGCGCCACGTCTGGCAGTCGCCGTTCACGCTGCATAAGCGCGTCCTCGAGGCGATCCGCAACGAAGCGCGCGTCGCGCGCGAAGGGCGGCCGGCGCGCATCATCGCCAAGATGAACGCGCTGCTCGACCCGGAGGTGATCGACGAGCTGTATTCCGCCTCGCAGGCGGGCGTGAAGATCGACCTCATCGTGCGCAGCGTGTGCGCGCTGCGCCCCGGCATCCAGGGCCTGTCGCACAACATCCGCGTACGCTCGGTGGTCGGGCGCTTCCTCGAGCACACGCGCGTGTTCTTCTTCCTCGCCGACGGCGCCGAGGACGTGTACCTGGCGAGCGCCGACTGGATGGGGCGCAACTTCTTCCGCCGCATCGAGCTGTGCTTTCCGGTGCTCGACTCGGCCTCGAAGCGCCGCGTGATCCGCGAGGGCCTGCAGCCTTACCTCGACGACAACGTGCAGGCCTGGCTGATGGACGCCGAGGGCGGCTACACGCGCGCGCGCCCGCGCCGCGGCCGGCCGCGCTCGGCGCAGGAGGAGCTGCTGTTCACGCTGGCGACGCCGTCCTGATGCCGAACGCGCACAAGGGCGCGACCGGCCTGCGGCGCATCCTGAACGCCACGCGCTATTCGCTCGAGGGGCTCGCCGCGGCGGCGCGCCACGAGG
Organism: Burkholderiales bacterium; assembly: GCA_041568535.1. Classification (GTDB taxonomy): domain Bacteria; phylum Pseudomonadota; class Gammaproteobacteria; order Burkholderiales; family SG8-39; genus JAABQT01. The sequence continues at coordinate 1,139 of JBFFZT010000288.1, forward strand.
CGGCGTTCCGCCAGGAGCTGCTGCTGGCGGCCGTTTTCGTGCCGCTCGGGCTGTGGCTGGGCGCGGACGGAGTCGAGCGGGCGCTGCTCGCCGGCAGCGTGCTCATGGTGCTCGCGGTCGAGCTGCTCAATTCGGCGGTCGAGGCGGTCGTCGACCGCGTCTCGCCCGAGCACCATGCGCTCGCCAAGCGCGCGAAAGACTACGGCAGCGCCGCCGTCATGGTGGCGCTGGCCGTGACCGGGCTGGTCTGGCTGCTGCTGCTGCTGCCCCGGCTCTGAATCAGTCCTTAAAGCCCTCGAACTCCACGTACAGACGGATCTCGTCGCCCACCGCCGGCACGGCGTATTTCATGCCGAAGTCGGTGCGCTTCAGGCTGGCCGAAGCGTTGCCGCCGCACATCGGCTTCTTGTTGAACGGGTGCTCGCGGCAGGTCCAGCGCTCGATCTTGAGGGTGAGCGGCTTGGTGACGCCGAGCAGCGTGAGCTCGCCCGTAACTTCCGCGGGATTCTCGCCGTTGAACGTCACGTCGCTCGCCTTGAACGTCATGCGCGGGAACTCGGCGACGTTGAAGAAATCGGCGCTCCTCAGGTGCTCGTCGCGCGAGCGCGGGCGTGCGCCCTTGTCGTTGTCGCCGGTGTTGAGCGAAGCGGTCTCTACAGTGAGATCGAGCGTCCCTTTCTCCGCCGCGCGGTCGATGGTGAACTTGCCGCTCGACTTGTCGAAACGGCCCCACATCAGTGATACGCCGAAATGGTCGACGCCGAAGTGCGGGTACGTGTGGTAGGGGTCGAGCGTGTAGCTCTCCGGCGCCGCGGCGGCGGCAAGCGGCAGGGCGAGCGCCAGGGCGCCGAGGGTGAAGCGTTGCATGTTGCTTTCTCCTTTAGTGATACAGGGTTGCATCCATCAAAGCGTCCAGCCGCGGCTCTGCAGCCACACCAGCACGCAGGCGCCAGCTGCCGGTACAGCGCTGTAAACAGCGGCGAGCACTGGTTGCATCCATAACGGCGTGCCGGGCAGCGGCAATCGCGCGGCGAGCGGCACCAGCGCCAGCGCCACGACCGCCACCCAGGGCACCTGCGCGAGCAGCACCGACGCGGCGGCGAGCAGCGCGCTCAGCACCGAGACCGTGAGGGTGAGCGCATGGCCGGCGCCCACGCGCGGGCCGAGCGCGAGCAGCAGCAGCAGGAACCCGCCGCAGGCGGCGCCGAGCGCCATGCCGTACTGGCCGATGAGCGCCGAAGCGCCGAGCACGGCGCTGACGCCGGCGCCCAGCCCCAGCATCAGGCCGGCGGCGCCCGCGCGCGCGGCGTCGAGCTGCAGCGAGACGGTCGCCATCACCAGCCACACGGTCAGCAACACCACGCCGCCGCCGATCATGACCATGTCGAGCGGCGCCTTCTGGCGCAGCACCGTGGCGAACACCCACAGCGCCGCGGCGCCGAAGATCGCGCCGAGCATCGGGCCGCTGAAGCGCGAGCTCTTGAAGGCGAAATCCGACAGCGCGCCGATCACCGCGGCCGCCGCGCCCGTGAGCACGATCTTGCGCGTGGCGGTGAGCGGCTCGAGGCCGAAATTGCCGATGGCCGCCACCGCGGCGAGAAAGCCGGCGAGCGCGGCGAGGCCCTCCAGGCGCAGGGGATAGAGCAGCGCGGCGCACGCCAGCCCGGCAAGCAGCGGCAGCACGCTCGACTGCACGACCGGGTTGCCGAGCAGGCGCAGGACAACTTCGAGCGCGGCGTCCATGCTTCAGCCCCGCGCCACGCGCATGACGCCGCCCACCTCGCGCACCGCGGCGCTCGCGCGCTTGAGCTGCGCGAGGTCCGCAACCTCGAAGGAAAAGCGCATGTACGCGAGGTCATCGCGGCTCTGCGTGCGTACGGCGGTGACGTTGAGGTGCTCGCGCGCGAGCGCATCGCCGATGTCGCGCAGCAGCCCCGGCCGGTCGCGCGCCGTCACCACCATGTCGACGCCGTAGGCGCCCGCGCCCGCGCCCCACTGCGCATCGAGCAGCCGCCCGGCGTCGCCCTGCGCCAGGCGCTTCAGGCTCGCGCAGTCGGCGCGGTGGATCGACACGCCGCGACCGCGCGTGACGAAGCCGCGGATCGCATCCGGCGGCACCGGCTTGCAGCAGCGCGCGATCTGCGTGAGCAGCCGGTCCATGCCGACCACCAGGATGCCGCCGTCGCCCGCCTTGCTCTTTCCCTTTCGCGCCGGCGCGGGCGGCGCGGGCGGCGGCACCAGCCGCGGGCGCGGCGGCGGCTCGGCCTCGCGGCCGCCCTCCTGCAGGTTGAACCAGTGGCGCACCTTGGCGCGCGCGCGGCTGGTCTTGAGAAAGCCGCGCTCGGCATTGAGCCAGTCGCGCGATGGCCCGCCAGTCTTGGCGACGGTGATCTCGACGCGCTGGCCGCTCTTCAGTCGCGTATCGAGCGGCACGATGCGGCCGTCGACCTTCGCGCCGCGGCAGCGGGGGCCGATGTCGGTGTGCAGCGCGTAGGCGAAGTCGACCGGCGTCGCGCCCGCGGGCAGGTCCACCACCCGGCCCTGCGGCGTCACCACGTAGATGGTGTCGTCGAGCGCCGCG
>JBFFZT010000289.1:0-3709 GCA_041568535.1 Burkholderiales bacterium
GACACGCACGGCCACCACGTCGGCGACGAGCTGCTGCGCCACGTCGGCCGGCGGCTGCAGGACTGCGTGCGCCGCGACGACACCGTGTCGCGGCTGGGCGGCGACGAGTTCGCGGTGGTGATCGCCGACCTGGCGCGCCCGGACGACGCCGCGCTCGTGGCGCAGAAGATCCTGGATGCGTTCACCGCGCCGTTCGAGCTCGACGGGCGCGAAACCTTCATCACCGCAAGCATCGGCGTGGCGACGTTCCCGAACGACGGCGAAAGCGCGGACGCGCTGCTCAAGTGCGCCGACATCGCCATGTACCGGGCGAAGGAATCGTCGCGCAACGCCTTCTGCTTTTATACCGCGGAGCTCAACGCGCGCGCCGCCTCGAAGCTGCAGCTCAACACCGACCTGCGACGCGCCCTGGAGCGCGGCGAGTTCCTGCTGCACTACCAGCCCAAGGTGCGCCTTTCCAGCGGCGAGATGATCGGCATGGAGGCGCTGCTGCGCTGGCAGCACACCGCGCGCGGGCTGGTGGCGCCGCTGGAATTCATCCCGGCGCTCGAGGACAGCGGCCAGATCGTCGCCGTGGGCGACTGGGTGATCGAGGAGGCGTGCCGGCAACTCGCCGCGTGGTCGCGCTCGGGCCTGCGGGTGATGCCGGTCGCCGTCAATCTGTCGGCGCGCCAGTTCCGGCGCCGCGACCTCGATCGCGTGATCAAGGACGTGCTCGTCAAGCACGCGGTGGCGCCCGAGATGCTCGAGCTGGAGATCACCGAGAGCAGCCTGATGGACGACCCCAAGGACGCGGTGCGCCAGCTGCAGGCGCTGCGCGAGGCGGGCCTGCGCCTGTCGGTCGACGACTTCGGCACCGGCTATTCCAGCCTCTCGTATCTCACGCGCCTGCCGGTGTCGACGCTCAAGATCGATCGCGCCTTTGTCAACGCCGCGATCACCGAGCCGGACTCGGCGGCGATCGTGCGCATGGTGATCGACATGGCGCAGCAGCTGCGCTTTGGCGTGGTCGCCGAAGGCATCGAGAGCGAGCGGCACGTGGCTTTCCTGCGCGCGCACGGCTGCGAGCAGGGCCAGGGCTACCACTTCGGCAAGCCGATCGCCGCCGACGCCATGGCGCCGCGCCTCAAGTAGCTACCTGGCCTCGTACACCCAGCGCAGCAGCGCGTCGTTGGCGGCTTCGGCGTCGGGCGCGTTGGGGTGGTGCATCAGCATGACGACGATCTGGCGCCGGCCTTTCGCGTCGAGGAGATAGCCGGCCATCGCGCGCGCGTCCGAAAGCAGGCCCGTCTTCATGTGCGCCTGGCCGGCGACGGGCTCGCCGTGCAGGCGCTTGCGCATGGTGCCGTCCAGCGCCGCGAGCGGCAGCGACGCGATGTACTCGGGCATCACCGCGCTCTTCCAGGCCGACTGCAGCAGCGCAGCGAGGCTGGAGGCGCTGGCGCGGTCGGTGCGCGACAGCCCCGAGCCGTTCTCGATGACCAGCTCGGGCGCGCCGATGCCCTTCAGGTTCAGCCAATGGCGCAGCACCTGCTGCGCCTGGTGCACCTGCGCCGGCGGCTCGTGCGCCGAGGCGGCGAGGGTGAGAAACAGCTGGCGCGCCATCACGTTGTTGGAGAACTTGTTGACGTCGCGCACGATCTCGGCGAGCGGCGCCGACTCGTGCGTGTGCAGCAGCTGCGCGCCCTCGGGCAGCGTGCCTTCGCGCGCGCGCCCGCCCCACGCGCCGCCCATCTCCGCCCACAGCTCGCGCAGCACGCCGGCGACGTGCTCGTCGGGCGGCAGGAAAGCGACGTTCAGGTCCTTCTCGCCGCAGGCGATCGGGTAGCGGCCGTTGAAGACGGCGCGCGGCGGCGGCCCAGGCTCGAAGCTCGCGCCGAGCAGCGTGCGGAAGGCGCGTCCCTCGACGCACGGGCCGGATGACAGGCGCAGCTCGTTCTTCACTTCGAGCGCCGGCGGGCGCGGCTCGGAGTACACGCGCACCCCTGCACCGTCCGGCAGCGGTATGAAGGCGAAGCGCAGCGCTTTGTAGTGCACGAGGAGCGCGTCGGGCAGCACGTTGTAAGGCCGCAGCGCCTCGCCGTCGAAGTCACCGGGGTCGCCCGCCACCGGCGCGAAGAAGCTGCGATCGAGCAGCACGTCGCCGCGAATCTCGCGCAGGCCCTTGCCGCGCAACGCGCGCAGCAGCATCCAGAAGCTCTCGTAGTCGAGCTTGGGGTCGCCGTAGCCCTTCAGCACCAGGTCGCCCTCGAGCACCCCGTCGTGCAGGCGTCCTGCGGCGTAGGCCTCCGTCTTCCAGCGGTACGCCGGGCCAAGCAGCTCGAGCGCGGCAAGCGTGGTGAAGAGCTTCATCGCCGAGGCCGGGTTCATCGGCGCGGCGGCGTTCAGGCTGAGGCTGGGGCGGGCGGTGCCGACCTCCTGGACCACGATGGCGACCGCAGCGGCCGGCACGGAAGCGGCGCGCAGCGCGTCGGCGACCGGCTTCGGCAGCCCGCGCGCCGTGGCGTATGGCATCGGCAGCGCCAGCAGCAGGGCGGCGGCGAGCGCCAGGCGGCAGAATCGGGGCACGCGCGAATTTTAGTGGGCAGGACGTGGCCGGCCCTTGTATTCCCCCGTCGCCGCCCCTATCATTAGCACTCGCTTGAGGCGAGTGCTAGCACGCCTCTCGTTCTTGGTGGGCTGCACCCAAGCAACCCTTTGAATTACAACGTTAAATGTGGAGACCTGTATGAAGATCCGTCCTCTTCATGATCGCGTCATCGTCAAGCGCATCGACGAGGAGCGCAAGACCGCGTCGGGCATCGTGATTCCCGATACCGCCGCCGAGAAACCCGACCAGGGCGAAGTCCTGGCCGTTGGCAAGGGCAAGAAAACCGACGACGGCAAGCTGATCCAGCTCGACGTCAAGGTGGGAGACAAAGTGCTGTTCGGAAAGTACTCCGGGCAGACCGTGAAGGTGAAGGGCGACGAGCTGCTCGTGATGCGCGAAGAAGACATCATGGGCGTGCTCGAAGGCGCCTGAGCGTCAACACGAACTTTTTTCAGATCTAGGAGAAATCGCAATGCCTGCCAAAGAAGTACGCTTTCACGATAGCGCGCGCACCCGGATGGTTCATGGGATGAACATCCTGGCCGACGCCGTCAAAGTCACTCTCGGCCCCAAGGGCCGCAACGTCGTGCTCGAGCGCTCCTTCGGCGCCCCCACCGTCACCAAGGACGGCGTGTCGGTGGCCAAGGAAATCGAGCTGAAGGACAAGTTCGAGAACATGGGCGCGCAGATGGTGAAGGAAGTCGCCTCCAAGACCTCGGACGTCGCCGGCGACGGCACCACCACCGCCACCGTGCTGGCGCAAGCCATCGTGCGCGAAGGCATGAAATTCGTCGCCTCGGGCATGAACCCGATGGACCTCAAGCGCGGCATCGACAAGGCCGTGATCGCGGTCACCGATGAGCTGAAGAAGATCTCGCAGCCCTGCAAGACCTCCAAGGAAATCGCCCAGGTCGGCTCGATCTCGGCCAACTCCGACGATGACATCGGCAAGATCATCGCCGACGCCATGGACAAGGTCGGCAAGGAAGGCGTGATCACGGTCGAGGACGGCAAGAGCCTGCAGAACGAGCTCGACGTCGTCGAGGGCATGCAGTTCGACCGCGGCTATCTCTCGCCCTACTTCATCAACAACCCCGAGAAGCAGATCGCGGTGCTGGA